>NZ_JBQLZP010000591.1:0-11172 GCF_052168335.1 Roseicyclus sp.
CGACAATCTGGCCGCCGCCGCCGAGAAGGTGGTGAAGGCCGTGCGGGAGGCTGCCTGATGTCCGTGCTGGTCGACAAGAACACCAAGGTCATCTGCCAGGGCTTCACCGGCGCGCAGGGCACCTTCCACTCCGAGCAGGCCATCGCCTACGGCACCAGGATGGTCGGCGGCGTCACCCCCGGAAAGGGCGGCATGACGCATCTCGACCTGCCCGTGTTCAACTCGGTCCACGAGGCGATGCACGCCACCGGCGCCGACGCCTCGGTGATCTACGTGCCGCCGCCGTTTGCGGCCGACTCCATCCTCGAGGCGATCGACGCGGGCATGCCGCTCATCTGCTGCATCACGGAAGGCATCCCGGTCCTCGACATGATGAAGGTGAAGCGCGCGCTCGAAGGGTCGAAGTCGATCCTGATCGGCCCGAACTGCCCCGGCGTCATCACGCCGGACGCCTGCAAGATCGGCATCATGCCCGGCCACATCCACAAGCGCGGCAAGGTCGGCGTCGTCTCGCGCTCGGGCACGCTGACCTACGAGGCGGTGAAGCAGACGACCGACGTGGGCCTCGGCCAGTCCACCTGCGTCGGCATCGGTGGCGACCCGATCAAGGGGACCGAGCATCTGGACGTGCTCGAGTGGTTCCTCGCCGACGACGAGACCGAAGCCATCATCATGATCGGCGAGATCGGCGGCTCGGCCGAGGAGGAAGCCGCCCAGTTCCTCGCCGACGAGAAGAAGCGCGGCCGCTGGAAGCCCACGGCGGGCTTCATCGCCGGGCGCACCGCCCCTCCGGGCCGGCGTATGGGCCACGCGGGCGCCATCGTCGCGGGCGGCAAGGGCGGCGCCGAGGACAAGATCGAGGCGATGAAGGCCGCCGGCATCGTCGTGGCCGACAGCCCCGCGACGCTGGGCGAGGCGGTCCTGAAGGCCATCGGCTGAGGGACCGCACGACAAGGGAGGCGCCGGTGGAGGACCGGACGATCTTGCGGAAGGTCTGGCGCGCGGCCCATGCGGTCGGCGCGGCGGGCCTTCTCGCGCTTGCGGCGATGCACTTCGCCGCGCTGCCCGCCCGCGCCGCGTGCCATGCACCCGCCGCCTGTCACACCACCGCCGCGCCGCAGGTCCGATGACCGTGCGGCGCCGACCGATTCCAGGCTCCCAACCCCAGGGGAAGACGCCATGACCGACCAGAGCCCGAACGACCAGTTCCACGCCTCGAGCTTCATGCAGGGGGCGAACGCCGCCTATCTCGAGCAGCTCTACGCCCGCTTCTCGGAGGATCCGGACGCGGTCGACGAGGGCTGGCGCGCCTTCTTCGCCGGGCTCGGCGACGCGGCGGGCGAGGCCCAGGCCGAGGCGCAAGGGCCGTCCTGGGCGCGGACCGACTGGCCGCCGCAGCCCGCCGACGACCTGACCGCCGCGCTGACCGGCGAGTGGCCGGCCGCCGCCGCCGAGGTCAAGGAGGCGGGCAGGAAGATCAAGGCCAAGGCCGAGGAGAAGGGCGTCCCGCTCTCGGACGCGCAGATCCAGCGGGCGGTGCTCGACTCGATCCGCGCGCTCATGCTGATCCGCGCCTACCGGATCCGGGGGCACCTCGTCGCGGACCTCGACCCGCTTGGGATGCGCGACCAGACCCCGCACCCCGAGCTCGACCCGCGCTCCTACGGCTTCACCGAGGCCGACATGGACCGGCCGATCTTCCTCGACAACGTGCTCGGGCTCCAGCACGGCTCGATCCGGCAGATCCTCGACATCGTGAAGCGCACCTACTGCGGCACCTTCGCGCTCCAGTACATGCACATCTCCGACCCCGAGCAGGCCGCCTGGCTGAAGGAGCGGATCGAGGGCTACGGCAAGGAAATCGCCTTCACCCGCGAGGGCCGCAAGGCGATCCTGAACAAGATGGTCGAGGCCGAGGGCTTCGAGAAGTTCCTGCACGTCAAGTACATGGGCACGAAGCGCTTCGGCCTCGACGGCGGCGAGAGCCTCATCCCGGCGATGGAGCAGATCATCAAGCGGGGCGGCGCGCTGGGCGTGCAGGAGATCGTGATCGGCATGCCGCATCGCGGGCGCCTCTCGGTCCTCGCGAACGTCATGCAGAAGCCCTACCGCGCGATCTTCAACGAATTCCAGGGCGGCAGCTTCAAGCCCGAGGACGTCGACGGCTCGGGCGACGTGAAGTATCACCTCGGCGCCTCGTCGGACCGGGAGTTCGACGGCAACCGGGTCCACCTGTCGCTGACGGCCAACCCCTCGCACCTCGAGGCGGTTAACCCCGTCGTCCTCGGCAAGGTCCGCGCCAAGCAGGACCAGCTCGGCGACACCGAGCGCAGGAAGGTCGTCGCCGTCCTCCTGCACGGCGACGCGGCCTTCGCGGGGCAGGGCGTCGTGGCCGAGGGCTTCGGCCTGTCGGGCCTGCGCGGGCACCGCACGGGCGGCACGATCCATTTCATCGTGAACAACCAGATCGGCTTCACCACCGCGCCGCACTTCTCGCGCTCGTCGCCCTATCCGACGGACATCGCGCTCATGGTGGAGGCGCCGATCTTCCACGTGAACGGCGACGATCCGGAGGCCGTGGTCCACGCCGCCCGCGTCGCGATCGAGTTCCGCCAGAAGTTCGGCAAGGACGTGGTCATCGACATGTTCTGCTACCGCCGGTTCGGACACAACGAGGGCGACGAGCCCATGTTCACCAACCCGGCGATGTACAAGAGGATCAAGACGCAGAAGACCACGCTGCAGCTCTATACCGAGCGGCTGGTGAAGGACGGCCTGATCCCCGAGGGCGAGATCGAGGACATGAAGGCGGCCTTCCAGGCGCAGCTCAATTCCGAGTTCGAGGCCGGCAAGACCTACAAGCCCAACAAGGCCGACTGGCTCGACGGCCGCTGGAGCCATCTCGACCGCGAGGGCGAGGAGTACCAGCGCGGCGAGACCGCCATCAAGCCCGAGACCCTGGCCGAGATCGGCCGCGCGCTGACGACGGCGCCCGATGGCTTCAACATCCACAAGACCGTGGCCCGCCAGCTCGAGGCCAAGGCGCAGATGTTCGAGACCGGGCAGGGCTTCGACTGGGCCACGGCCGAGGCGCTCGCCTTCGGCTCGCTGCTGACCGAGGGCTACCCGGTCCGCCTCGCGGGGCAGGACAGCACGCGCGGCACCTTCAGCCAGCGGCACTCCGCCTTCATCGACCAGGAGACCGAGGACCGCCATTACCCGCTCAACAACATCCGCGAGGGGCAGGCGCGCTACGAGGTCATCGACTCGATGCTCTCGGAATACGCGGTGCTGGGCTTCGAGTACGGCTATTCCCTCGCCGAGCCCAACGCGCTCACCATGTGGGAGGCGCAGTTCGGCGACTTCGCCAACGGCGCGCAGATCATGTTCGACCAGTTCATCTCGTCGGGCGAGCGCAAGTGGCTCAGGATGTCGGGCCTCGTCATGCTGCTGCCGCACGGCTTCGAGGGGCAGGGGCCCGAGCATTCCTCCGCCCGGCTCGAGCGGTTCCTCCAGATGTGCGCCGAGGACAACTGGATCGTCGCGAACTGCACCACGCCTGCGAACTACTTCCACATCCTGCGCCGGCAGATCCACCGCTCGTTCCGCAAGCCCCTCGTCCTGATGACGCCGAAGTCGCTCCTGCGCCACCGGCTCGCCATCTCGGACGCGGCGGACTTCACCACCGGTTCCAGCTTCCACCGCGTGCTCTGGGACGATGCCGAGAAGGGCCATTCGGACACCAAGCTCGCCAAGGACGGCAAGATCCGGCGCGTCGTCATCTGCTCGGGCAAGGTCTACTTCGACCTGCTGGAGGAGCGCGACGCCCGCGGCATCGACGATGTCTACATCCTCCGGCTCGAGCAGTTCTATCCCTTCCCGGCGCTCGCGCTGATGAAGGAGCTCGAGCGCTTCAAGGGCGCCGAGATCGTCTGGTGCCAGGAGGAGCCCAAGAACCAGGGCGCCTGGAGCTTCATCGAGCCCAACATCGAGTGGGTGCTGACCCGGATCGGCGCGAAGCACACGCGCCCGCGCTACGTGGGCCGCGCCGCCAGCGCCTCGCCCGCCACGGGCCTCGCCAGCATGCACAAGGCACAACAGACCGCGCTCGTGAACGAAGCGCTGACCATCGAAGGGTAACAGAACGATGTCCATTGAAGTCCGCGTGCCCACCCTGGGCGAAAGCGTTACCGAGGCCACCGTCGCGACCTGGTTCAAGAAGCCCGGCGATACGGTCGCCGCCGACGAGATGCTCTGCGAGCTGGAGACCGACAAGGTCACCGTCGAGGTGCCTGCCCCCGCCGCCGGAACGCTGGGCGAGATCGTCGCCGCCGAGGGCGAGACGGTGGGCGTCGACGCGCTGCTGGCGACGCTGAACGAGGGCGCGGGCGCCGAGGCTCCCTCGAAGGAGGCCGCCGCGCCCAAGGCTTCGGGCGGCGGCGCGAAGTCGGTCGACGTCATGGTGCCCACGCTCGGCGAGAGCGTGACCGAGGCGACCGTCGCGACGTGGTTCAAGAAGGTCGGCGACACCGTCGCGCAGGACGAGATGCTCTGCGAGCTCGAGACCGACAAGGTCTCGGTCGAGGTGCCCGCGCCCGCCTCGGGCACGCTGACCGAGATCGTGGCCGCCGAGGGCGCCACCGTGCAGGCCAACGGCAAGCTCGCCGTCATCGGCGGCAGCGCGGGCGGCACCGCGCAGCCCGAGGCCCCCGCGCCGGGTGGCGAGGCGACCGCCGCGCCCAAGGCGCCCGCCGCCGCCGATGCGGGCCGCGGCCGCGACGTGGAACACGCGCCCTCGGCGCAGAAGATGATGGCCGAGAAGGGCCTCGACCCCGCCACCGTGAAGGGCACCGGCCGCGACGGCCGTATCATGAAGGAAGACGTGATGAAGGCTGGCTCCGCCCCCACGCCTGCCCCTGCCCCCGCGGCCGCCCCCGCGCAGGCCCCGCGCGCCCCCGTCGCCGCCGAGGACGCCGAGCGCGAGGAGCGGGTCAAGATGACCCGCCTGCGCCAGACCATCGCCAAGCGCCTCAAGGACGCGCAGAACACCGCCGCCATGCTGACCACCTACAACGAGGTGGACATGACCGGCGTGAGCGAGCTGCGCAACGAATACAAGGACCTCTTCGAGAAGAAGCACGGCGTCCGCCTCGGTTTCATGTCCTTCTTCACCAAGGCCTGCTGCCACGCGCTGCGCGAGGTTCCCGAGGTCAACGCCGAGATCGACGGCACCGACATCGTCTACAAGAACTTCGTGCACATGGGCATCGCGGCGGGCACGCCGCAGGGCCTCGTCGTGCCGGTCATCCGCAACGCCGACCAGAAGTCCTTCGCCGAGCTCGAGAAGGAGATCGCCGAGAAGGGCCGCCGCGCGCGCGACGGCAAGCTGTCGATGGCCGAGATGCAGGGCGGCACCTTCACGATCTCGAACGGCGGCGTCTACGGCTCGCTCATGTCCTCGCCGATCCTGAACCCGCCGCAGTCGGGCATCCTCGGGATGCACAAGATCCAGGACCGGCCGATGGTCGTAAACGGCCAGATCGTCATCCGCCCGATGATGTACCTGGCGCTGAGCTACGACCACCGGATCGTGGACGGCAAGGGCGCGGTGACGTTCCTCGTGCGGGTGAAGGAAGCGCTGGAGGATCCGCGGCGGTTGCTGATGGATCTGTGATCGGTTGCCGAGACCGCCCTACGACTGGGACGCCGCGAAGGCCGAGGCCAACCTCGCGAAACACGGCGTCGCCTTCGAAGCGGTCTACGGCTTCGACTGGGCGACGGCCATCGAGGCGGAGGACGCCCGCTTCGACTATGGCGAGACGCGGATGCAGGCGCTTGGCAAGATCCGTGACCGATACCATGTCCTGGTCTATGCTGTGCGCGCGGACACGATCCGCGTGATTTCGCTTCGCAAGGCCAACCGCAGGGAAACACCATGAGCGCGCGCCCCAAGCCGCCCGCCGATTTCGACGAGAATCCGCCCTTGGACGCGGACTTCTTCCGGCGTGCCAGGCCCGCTGCCCATGGAGAGAACGCGCGCCTCCGCGCCGCTTTGGCGCAGGTCGTCCGGGACCATGACAACGGTCTGCCGCTCGACGAGGCGATCGCGCGCGCGCGCGCCGCGCTGGCGGACTAGCGCGAGCCTGCTACCGCAAAGACACCATTCCCCCTCCCGCGCATGGGCTTTGGACCCGACTTGACATGACCCCCGAACTCACCGTCCTCACCCTCGCCGCGCTCCTGCAATGCGGACAGATGGTGCTCTATTCCATCGCGGGCAACGCGCAGGCGGGGACGAAGGCGGCCATGTCGCCGCGCGACCGGAACATCGAGCTCACGGGCCGCGCCGGGCGGATCAAGCGGGCGATGGACAACCATTTCGAGGGGCTGATCCTCTTCGGGATCGCCGCCGTCGTCGTCTCCGTCTCCGGCCAGTCCACGGGCCTCACCGCCGCCTGCGCCTGGGCCTACCTGGTCGCGCGCGTGCTCTACATCCCCGCCTATGTGTTCGGCCTCGTCCCCTGGCGGAGCCTGATCTGGGCCGTGGGCTGGTTCGCCACCTTCGCCGTGCTCTTGGCCGCGCTGTTCTGAACCGGACGCGCGCGGCCCGCGTTGCCCCCCACGACACCGTCAAAGGGGAGACGCGACATGACCGGCACACCCATCCACATCGCTTCCGCCGACACCGACCCGCAGGTCTGGGAGGATCGGCGCGGCGACGTGCGTTTCCGCATTCTCGTCGATGCGGGCGGCGGCCCGTCGGAGGCCCTCGTGCAGGGCATCGCCGACATCGCCCCGGGCGAGCGGGAGGTGATGCACCGCCACGACCGGCCCGAAACGGCCTATGTCCTGTCGGGCGGCGGGCGGCTGACGCTCGAGGGGCGGGACATGGAGGTTCACGCGGGCGACATGGTCTTCGTGCCCGCGGGCCTGGCCCACGGCTGGCGTGCGGGCGAGGAAGGGCTGCGCGTCCTCTGGTCCTTCCCCGGCGACCGCTTCGACGGGATCGCGTGGGATTGGCTCGACGAAGGCTGACCCTGCGACAGGACGCGCCCTTAGATTGTTCGCCCGTTTGGGCCATACGGAGCCTGAACGCTTGCGCACCGTATGCCGTTGCATACAAAATGCGTCGCAAGCCGCACGGCAGAACGACGACCCCGAGGAGGCTCCATGTCCAGCTACGACGTCATCGTGATCGGTTCCGGCCCGGGGGGCTATGTCTGTGCCATCCGCTGCGCCCAGCTCGGGCTGAAGACGGCCTGCGTCGAGGGGCGCGAGACGCTCGGCGGCACCTGCCTCAACATCGGCTGCATCCCGTCGAAGGCGCTTCTGCACGCGAGCCACCAGCTCCACGAGGCGGAGCACAATTTCGCGAAGATGGGGCTCAAGGGCAAGGCGCCTTCGGTCGACTGGACGCAGATGCAGGCCTACAAGGACGACGTGATCGGCCAGAACACCAAGGGCATCGAGTTCCTGTTCAAGAAGAACAAGATCGACTGGCTGAAGGGCTGGGGCTCGATCCCCGAGGCGGGCAAGGTCAAGGTCGGCGACGCGGTCCACGAGGCGAAGGCCATCGTCATCGCGTCGGGCTCCGTCCCCTCCGCGCTGCCCGGCATCGAGATCGACGAGAAGACCGTCGTGACCTCCGAAGGCGCGCTGTCACTGGGCAAGATCCCGAAGAAGCTCGCCGTGATCGGCGCGGGCGTCATCGGGCTCGAGCTCGGCTCGGTCTACGCGCGGCTCGGCTCGGAGGTGCAGGTGATCGAGTATCTCGACCACATCACGCCCGGCATGGACGCCGAGGTGCAGAAGACCTTCAAGCGCCTCCTCGAGAAGCAGGGGCTGACCTTCACCATGGGCGCCGCCGTGCAGGGCGTCGAGGCCGCCAAGGGCAAGGCCAAGGTCAGCTACAAGCTCCGCAAGGACGACAGCGAGCACACGATGGAGGCCGACGTGGTGCTCGTCTCGACGGGGCGGCGGGCCTACACCGACGGGCTCGGGCTCGACGCGCTGGGCGTGAAGGTGAACGAGCGCGGGCAGGTCGTGACGGACGGGCACTGGGCCACGAACGTTCCCGGTGTCTACGCCATCGGCGACGCCATCGCGGGCCCGATGCTGGCGCACAAGGCCGAAGACGAAGGCATGGCGGTGGCCGAGGTCATCGCCGGCAAGCATGGCCACGTGAACTACGGCGTCATCCCGAGCGTGATCTACACCCACCCCGAGGTCTCCGCCGTGGGCGAGACGGAGGACAGCCTCAAGAAGGCGGGCCGCGCCTACAAGGTCGGCAAGTTCTCGTTCATGGGCAACGGGCGGGCGAAGGCCAACTTCGCGGGCGACGGTTTCGTCAAGATCCTCGCCGACAAGGAGACCGACCGCATCCTCGGCGCGCACATCATCGGGCCGATGGCGGGCGACCTGATCCACGAGATCTGCGTCGCGATGGAGTTCGGGGCGGCGGCGCAGGACCTGGCGCTCACCTGCCACGCGCATCCGACCTATTCGGAGGCCGTGCGCGAGGCGGCGCTCGCCTGCGGCGACGGGCCGATCCACAGTTGAGCAGGGGTCATGGCCGAGGCCCGGTGGCATCTCGGCACCAATCACCTCGCGCGAGACGTATCCTGCCGGCAGGTATGCGTAGGGCGGGCCTCGTCCCGCCTCTGCGGGGATGGCGGGACAAGTCCCGCCCTACGCGGAGCCCTAGGCCGCCAGAAGCCGCAACCCGTGCGTCACGTCGGCGCGCACGGCAAGGCGCAGCCCCGGCTCGTCCCCGGCCTTCAGCGCAGCGATGATGAGGCGGTGGTGCTGCGGCGGCTCGGTGCGGTTCAACCGCCCGTAGAGCGCCCGCATCGTCGGTCCGAGTTGCAGCCACACCGTCTCGGCGAGCGCCAGCATCGCGGGCGCCTGTGCGCGGAGGTAGAGCGTGCGGTGGAACTCGAGATTCGTGCGGATGTAGCCCACCGCGTCGCGGCGCGCGACGGCCTGCGCGATGGTGGCGTTGATCGTCTCCATCCGCTCGATCAGCGCGGGATGCGCGCGGGGCAGGGCGCGGGCCGACAGCTCGGGCTCGAGCAGCGCGCGGATCGCGGCAAGCTCCTCGATCCGCTCGTTCGAGAGCTCGGGCGTCGAGACGCGCCCGGAGGCCGAGAGGAACAGCGCGCCCTCCGAGACGAGCCTGCGCACCGCCTCGCGCGCGGGCGTCATCGAGACGCCGAATTCCCGCCCGAGGCCGCGCAGCGTCATCGCCTCGCCCGGTCCGACCTCGCCGTGCATGATCCGGCTGCGGAGCGCGCGGTAGACCCGGTCGTGGGCGACGGCGGCGCCGGTCTCGGTCGGGCGGGGGTTCATCAGCATCGGTTCACTCCTCCGCCGGCGCGTCGAACTGCCAGGCCAAAAGGCTCGCCCCGTTGGCCCGGAGCCAGCGGCGGTGCGTGTCCGTCTCGGGGCAGAGGCGGCGGCAGACCGACCAGAAGCGCGGCCCGTGGTTCATCTCGGCGAGATGCGCGACCTCGTGCGCGGCCACGTAGTCGAGCACGGGCGGCGGCGCCATGATGAGCCGCCAGGAGAACATGAGATCCCCCCGCGCCGAGCAGCTGCCCCAGCGCGAGCGCGGGTCTCGCAGCGTCAGGCGCCCTGCGTTCCGCCCGATCGCCTCGGCATGGACCGCGACCGCCCGCGACAGACGCTCGCGCGCCAGTGCCGTCAGGAGCGCGCGGAGCCGCGCCCCCTCCCGCGGCCCGCGCGGCACGATGATCTGCCCGTTCTCGAAGCGCGCGATCCGTCCCGGCCCCTCGACGACGGGCCGAGGGAGGCCGCAGACCGGCAGCTCCACCCCGATCCGCGCGCGCATCGGCACGGGCGCGCTGTCGAGGTGGTGGCGCACCCAGTCCGCCCGCTCCTCGAGGAAGGCCAGCGCCTCCTTCTCCGGTGCCCAGGCCGGCAGGCTGAGCGAGACGCGCCCGTCCGACCGCGAGACCCGGAGCGAGAATCGCTTGGCCCTGCGGTTGCGGCGCAGGATCACCTCGACCGGCGGGTCGCCCGGCAGCACATGGGTTGAAAAGGGTGGTTTCGAAGGCAATATCCACTCCCGCGACGGGGCCAGCGCCTCCGGGGGCGACCCGGCGGGAAAGGCTTTGACAGGGTCAAGCCAGTATGGCAGATGGCCGCAGTTCTCTCGATAGCGATGATTGAAGGGGGTGTCATGCCCAAAGAGGAATGGGGCGTCAAACGCGTCTGCCCCACGACCGGCAAGCGGTTCTACGACCTGGGCAAGCGCCCGATCGTCAGCCCCTACACGGGCGAGGTCGTGGAGCTGGAGACGGCGCGTGGCGGCCGTGGGCTCGTGGCCGACCGGTCCGAGGAGAAGCGCGCCAAGGCCAAGAGCGTCGAGGATGACGATCTGGTGCTCGACGACGATCTGGAGATCGACGACGACGACGACGCGGATGTCGATCTCGACGACGACGACGTTCTCGAGGACGACGACGGGGATACCGTCGCGCTCGACGACCTGGCCGACGTGGCGCCGGACGACGACGAGAGCTGACGGCGCGGGACGGCCTCGGGCGGATTTTCCGCTTGCACTCCGGGGGGCCGTTCCGTAGAGACCAACTCGCCGTCCGGGGCACCTGCCCGGGCGGCCGTATAGGGGCCATAGCTCAGCTGGGAGAGCGCTTGCATGGCATGCAAGAGGTCAGGGGTTCGATCCCCCTTGGCTCCACCAATTTCCCCGCGGTCTGTGCGGGCAACTTCCTGAAAAACAGCTGATTTCCGCTCGGGCCTGTGACGGCGCGGTCGTTGGCTCCCGCAGGTGTCCCTCTGTGTGCCCCCTTCCATCGACCTCGACCGCGCTATGTGCGAGGCGTGGCTTGGGAACCGGCGGGACAGGGAGACGGAACCATGCGCTTCTGGACGGCGATCGGCCTGATCCTCGTGCTGTCGGCGGTCGGCCTGACCTACGAGATCGCGGCCGGACGGGTGCTCGCGCCGTTCTTCGGGACGTCGCTCCTCACCTGGACGGCGGTGATCGCGGTCGTCCTCGCGGGGTTCTCGCTCGGCAATGCGCTCGGCGGCTTCGTGGCCGAGCGCGAACGGGGCGTGGCCTTGCGCAACGTCCGCAGCGCGCTGGTGGCGACGGCGGTGCTGGCCGCCCTGTCGCCCACGATCCTGGGC
>NZ_JBQLZP010000592.1:0-1045 GCF_052168335.1 Roseicyclus sp.
GTGCCACCTTCGTGCCGACCCGGGCGACGGTGTTCGCGATGATCCACCCCGACGACCGCCAGGCGGTGCTCGAGGCGGGCCAGCACCTGCGCCGCACCGGCGAAGGGGCGACCACGACCTTCCGGATCATCCGCCCCGATGGCAGCATCCGCTGGCGGCGCGCCGTGTCGGGGCTGGAGCGGAATGCCGAAGGCGTGCCGGCCGCGCTGATCGGCGTCACCCAGGACGTCACCGACGAACGCGCCGGCCGCGAACAGCTGGAACGCCAGCAGCGCTACCTCGAGGCGGCGCGGCGGGTCGGCCATGTCGGCTTCTACTGGCGCGCGATCGACAGCGACACCTATACCTGGACCGAGGAGATCTACGCCGGCTACGGCGTCGATCCGCAGCACTTCACGCCGACGCGCGCCGCCGTGCGGGCGATGACGCATCCCGAAGACCTCGCCGTGATCGACGCCGCCTCGGCGCGGCTGCTCGACGTCGGCGAGAGCGGCACGGTGACCTACCGCATCATCCGGCCCGACGGCGCGGTGCGCTGGCGCCGTGCCACCGCCGGCATCGAGCGTGGTCCCGATGGCGCGCCGATCGGGCTGGTCGGCGTCAGCCAGGATGTGACCGAGGAGGTCGAGCGGCGCGAGCAGCTCGAGCGCCAGCAGCACTTCCTGGATGCGGCGCGCCGGATCGGCAGGATCGGCTTCTACCGCCGTCCGCTCGACGGCAGTCCATCGACCTGGACCGAGGAGATCTACCGCGACTTCGGCGTCGATCCCGCGACCTTCACGCCGACGCGGGACGCGGTGATGGCGATGGTGCATCCCGAGGACCGGGACGAGCTGCGGGCGTGGATGGGCCGGGTGGGCGAGGGCAGCGAAAGCCGCGGCCATACCTACCGCCTGATCCGCGCCGACGGGCAGCTGCGCTGGCGCCGCGTCCTCGCCGGGCTGGAGCGGCGCCCCGACGGCACGCCGATGGCGGTTGTCGGTGTCGCACAGGACGTCACCGAGGAGATGGAGGGGCGCCAGCAGCTCGAACGTCAGCAACGCTT
>NZ_JBQLZP010000593.1:0-1558 GCF_052168335.1 Roseicyclus sp.
GACGTGCCGTGGGTGAAGCCGTGCGGGTTCGGCTGCCGGCCCGCGCGGGCCTGGAGATAGTCGTCGCCGATGACCTCGGCGGTGCCGATCGCCTCCTCGATGTCGCCGGGCTCGAGGATGCCGTCCAGACGGCTCGCCCAGACGCCCGAGAGGCAGTCGGCCTGGAGCTCGATCATGACCGAGACGCGGTTCGAATCGGCTTGCGACATGGCCGCCCGCGCCTGGTTGGCCTGGCCGAGGATGCCGAGTTCGTGCTGGACATGGTGTGCGACCTCGTGGGCGATGACGTAGGCGGCGGCGAAATCGCCACGCGCGCCGAGACGCTCGGCCATGAAGGCGAAGAAGGCGGTGTCGAGATAGGCGCGCTCGTCCGCGGGGCAGTAGAAGGGCCCCGAGGACCCCGACGCGCCGCCGCATCCGGACTGCGTGACCTCGGAAAAGAGGACGAGCTGCGGCGGCTCGTAGGCCATTCCGAACTCCTCGGCGAAGATCTCGGTCCAGACATCCTCGGTCGTGGCGAGGACCTGCGCGGCGAAGACGCCGGCCTCTTCCTCCCCGGCGGACAGCTCGACAGGTCCGCCCCGCTGCGTTCCGGGCTGCTCCTGCAGGAGCGGCGTCACGTCGATCCCGGTGAAATAGGCGATGGCGAGCACGACGAGCAGGCCCGCTCCGCCGAGCCCCGCGGCGCCGCCCGCGCGCCGTCCGCGGCGGTCCTCAACGTTGCGGCTCTGCCGCACGCCTCTCAGTCGCATGGCCGTCCTCCTTTGCGGTATCGCTCCTCGGCAACCAGCGTAACATGCCGGGGTTGCGCCGGCGCAGGGGATTTCCTATCTCGGGCGTGAGAGGTTGGCGCGGGCAGGCGCCTCGCCAACCTGGTCAGGTCCGGAAGGAAGCAGCCACAACGAGCCCCGCTTGGGTCGCTGTCCAGCCTCTCACCCCAGACGCGCCGCCGGGCAATCCCGCGCGGCGCGTCTGCGTTTCTTGCCTCGGCTCACGACATGTCGAGGACCACCATCGCCGCGAAATTGCCGACCATCCCCACCGCGACGGCGGCGCCGAAGTAGACGGTCGCGGTCTCGTGCAGGACGCGCCGGCGGGGCGGCATCTGCGGGCGCCGCCAGTGCCAGAGCAGAAGCCCCGCGATCCCCGCGGGCGCGTGCAGCGCCGTCAGGAGGCTCACGGGCGAAGGTCCGAGATTGCGGATCAGGCCCGCTGGCCCGTTCGTCCATGCCAGCGACACGATCCAGAAGGTGAGCGCGGCGAGCGCCACCGCCCAGAAGAAGGCGCCGAGAAGGGCGATGAGCCATTGAGGGGGCTGATGTTCGCGCAAGGGTCCGTCTCCTGCTTCGCTGCGACGTCCCCCGTCAGGAGGCGAACGCGCAAGGTCAGGTTCCGGTTTCCGGGCTCAGGAGAACCAGCCGAGGAAGCTCGCCGCGAGATAGTTGAAGAGGAGGCCGATCAGCACGACGGCCCAGAAGTAGATCGTCGCCGCCTCGAGCGCGACGCGGGCGCGGGCCGGCAGTCCGTGCCGGCTCCACTGCCACAGCAGGACGCCGAC
>NZ_JBQLZP010000594.1:0-2464 GCF_052168335.1 Roseicyclus sp.
TCTGCGTGGGGCTCCTGGCGCAGCCTCGCTGAACCGATTGTTTCGGTAGAGAGAGGTATGATCCGCCGCCCGGCGCTCTCGCTGAACGTGCATCCGCAAGCGTGGTCGTGCCGTGCAGCACATCGTTCAGGAGGATTTCCAGAGCGCGCTCCGGTTCCTCGAACAATGGACTGTGGGCGCTGTTCTCGAACAGGTAGAACCCTTTTTCTGGTGCCTCGATAACTCCGAAATACGCGCGCGTGAGGTCGGCATTTGTCGTGTAGTCGTGGCGGCCCGTCAGCAAGTAGACGGGCACCTCGAACTCGGTCAGCCGCGCGGTCAGGTCGTCGTGGATCAGGTCGTTCCAGAAGAATGGGCGCGACCAGATCTTGCCGCGCCAGATGTTCACCTTCTCCGCCAGCGTGTAGGCGCGCACCCGCCACATGGGCAGGAAGATGCCGGTCACGACCGAGTTCATGTCATGGGCATGCCCGACGCCGAGCCGGTGCATCGCCGCGTCCCGCAGCCGCATCCACGCGTCCGACGTGCCCTCCTCCATGCTGACCGGCGCGGCCTCGAGCCTTTGCGCCATCCGCTCGTCGCCGCGCGCGCGATAGGCCGCGATCATGTAGTCCCGCGCCATGACCTCGGAGCGGAGCTGATGCGCGATCTGGCCCATGCCGACATAAGCGCTGAAGCGGTCTGGCGCGACCGCCGCGACCTGGATGCCGAGATAGGCGCCCCAGGAATGGCCGAGCAGTATGATCCGGTCTTGTGCGAAGCGGTCGCGCAGGTAGTCGGCGACCTCGATCGTGTCCGCGATCATCCGCTCCATCGTCATGGTCTCGGGAGGGATGTCGGGGGAGAAGGAGATTCCTGCGCCGCGCTGCTCCCACCAAACCATCGTGAAGTGCCGCTCGAGACCCGTGGGATATTCCTGTTCCATAAAGAACTCGACCATCCCGGGGCCGCCGTGCAGGAAAAGGAGAACGGGATTCGAGGGATCGGCGCTCTGGATGATCATGCCCTGCGGCAGCCCGCCGATCTCGACCGTGACCCTTTCGGAAATGCTGCCGGGGATGACGTTGCCCGCGGCATCGCGCAGCGGCGCGGGACGTCCGGGGCTGAGCGCGAAGAGCGTTCCGATCCCGGCCACCAGCAGCGCCGCGACGACCAGAACGGCGGCCGTCATGACACGCAAGGGCCGCGCACGGCGCCGAAGGGCGGCATGAGGCGGGCCTGTCCTGTGCGTTGGCATTCCGAACCTCCCGGCTGGATCGAGGGCATCACTCCGCACCGCGCCTCAGAAGCTCCGCTTCGAGCGCATCGAGGGCCTCGCGGTCGAGCACGCGGCCGCCGATGATGACCACGCGCGGCCGGCGCAGGGTCGCCAGATCCTCCAGCGGATCGGCGTCGAGCAGCACCAGATCCGCCCGCCGCCCCTCCGCGATGCGACCGTCCTGGTCGGGCAACCCGAAGAAGCGGGGCGGCGCGACCGTCGCCGTGAAGAGCGCCTCGCGCGGGGTGAGGCCGATCTCGACATAGAGGTCCAGCTCGTCGAGCAGGGAAAAACCGTGAAAGAGGTAGGGATTGGCGAAGGAGGCGTCCGTGGAGGCGAGGATCGGAACGCCGGTCTCGTGCGCCATCAGGAACGTGCGCCGGTCGAGCGCGATGCTGTCCTGGGCCAGTGCGCGGACTTCGTCAGTCATCGCCTCCAGCCGGAAGTCCGGGCGGCCCCAGGCCTCGCGCACGTCCGCAGGTATCATGCGCATCCGGGGCGCGTCGGCGGGCGGCCAGTTGCCGGTGTAGAAGTCCGCTACGACGAGCGTCGGGCTCACATGCATCCCGGCCTCGGCCATCCGCGCGAGTGTCGCCTCGCAAAGGCCTTCGTCCCAGGTGCGCAGGACGATCCCGTTCCGCGCCGCCATGATGGCGAAGACGTCCGCCTGGTCCGCGCCGGCCGCCATCGCTTCGCGCAGGTCGGCGAGCATCCGCTCCTCGGCGGTGGAGCAGGCCATCGAGACGTGGCCGAAATGCTCCATCCCCGCCTGACCGGCGTCAATCGCCGTCGACAGCGCGACGCGCTCGGGGACATGTCCAACAAGCGGCAGCCCGTGCGCCTCCGCCGCCTGCGCGAGCGCGAGATAGGTCGCCTCGTCGAGCATCGAATAGGCCTTCACCGCGGCCCAGCCTTCCGAGGCGATCCGCGCGACGACCTCGCGCGCCGCCTGCGGTGTGTCCGCAAGGAACATGCCCGGCCAGGAGCCGGGGCTCGCGTCGACCCAAGCGCCGGACAGGACTAGGCGGGGACCGAGAACCTCGCCCCGTTCGATCTGTGCCTGTAGTGCCTGCTGCGCCTCGATGGGCCAGAGGGCGCCCATGTCCCGGATGCCGGTCACGCCGTTGATCAGGTAGAGCTTCAGGGCCGTCTCGGGCTCGTCCGGCGTCGAGAAGACATGGACATGGGCGTCCCAGAGGCCGGGGA
>NZ_JBQLZP010000595.1:0-2309 GCF_052168335.1 Roseicyclus sp.
CCGGCGCACGGTCGGCTACGACTGGGCGCAGATGAACCACTACGCCGTGAAGTCGGTCGAGGCCTACGCCGTGCGCAAGTTCCGCGGCAACGTGAACAACAAGAAGGACAAGTACAACGCCGACTACTGGGCGCTGCAGGACCGCAACGAGGTCGAGGACCGCGCCATCCTGCGCCACGCCCCCGAGCGCGCGCGCATCATGGAGACGCTGCTGGCCGATCCGGTGCTGTCGGCGCTGCACGAGGCGGCGCTCGGGCGGGTCGAGGCGCGGCTCGCGGACTTCCGCAAGACGCCCGAGTTCGCCGCCCTGCGTGACGCGCTTCTCGAGGCGTCGCGCGTGCCGATCACGAAGGTCGAGGCGAAGCCCCCGCAGGCGCGCGACCCCGGAAAGATCGCGGCGCTGATGAGCCGGGTGGAGCGGAAGGCGTCCGAGCGCCCGAAAGCGGAGCGCCGCAGCCCGCCTCCGCCCGGCTGGGCGACCGAGGACGGCGATCCCTACCTGCCGGGCGGGATCGACCTCTCCGCGCCGCTTGCCGTCGACTGGACGGAGAATCACGGCATCCCGCTCCCCGCCGATCCGCGCATCTTCGCCGCCGAGGCGCTGAACGCGGTCGTCACCGGCCGGTTCGAGCGGCGCCATGCGCGCAACATCGCCGCCTATCTTGACGGGCACACGCGGTTGCTGGAGGTGGGCGCGGGCCTCGGCTTCCTCCCGCTCCGCGCGCTGTCGCTCATGCCCGACCTCGCCGCCATGGCGCAGGAGGGGCGCCCGGCGCTGCGCGCGCAGGCGCGGGAGGTGGCGGCCCGGGCCGGGGAGGCGGGCGCGCGGCTGGAGGTCTCGGACACGGACGCCGCGACACTGCTCGAAGCGTTCCGCCCCACGGCGCTCCGCCTCGCCCGGCCCGCCGCGCTGCCGCCCGACACCATCGCGGCGCTGGACCTCGCGCCGGTATCGCGCATCCTCCTGCCCTTCGCGACCGAGGCACAGGCCGCGCGGCTGCGCGTCGACTACGGCCCCGCCCTCGCCCATGCCGGCTTCGTCGAGGATGAAGCCCGCGCCGCGGGCGGCACGCTGCAGTTCGACCGGAGGGAGGGCTGACCTCCGACCCCCGCCCTGCGCCACAGGTTGCCACCCTGCGCGACCGGGACCCGGCGCGTGCGCCTCGCCAAGGTCATGACGCCGGACCTCGTCACCGAAGCGGGCGCGGCGGCCCGGCACGCGGCAATTCGACCCGAGGGATCCCTGACCTCGGGCCCCCGCACTTTTTCCACCGGTTCCCACCCTGCGCGACCGGGGCCCGGCGCGTGCACGTCGCCTAGGGCATGACGCCGGACCTCGCCACCGAAGCGTCCCGCCACGGTGGCACGGCACCCGGCGTGCGGGGCGCTTCAAATCGGCGGGAGACCCAAGCGGCTCCGCCCCTTGCCCCATCCTCCTGCCCTTCGAGAAGGTCGCGCGTTTCGCCGGGACGATCGCCGCCGCCTTGACCCGGGACGATCGCCGCGGGCGGGACGCCGCAAATCGCCCGGAGGGACGCGTGACGTCCGGCCTTGGCCCGGGGCGGGCGGGCGGCTAACCTCTGCGGAAAACAGGGGAGCGGGCGTGACCGAGGACAGGGGACAGGAGAGGCCGGGGCATGGCGTCGTGGTGCGCGCGCCCAACGGCGACGTGATCCGCTACGATCCCACCGGCCTCGTGATGCGGCTGTCGGACCGGGTGATCGAGGACATCGCGCTCCGCCTCGGGACGGCCCCCGCGACGCCGCCCGCCGCGACGGAGACCCATCTCGAGGATATCGACGCCTGGGACATCCGCGCCGAGGGCGACTGGCTCCGCTTCACCGCGCGGCTCGACGGGCGGCAGGGCACCCGCGGCTTCCTGCGCCACCGCAAGGGCGGCGCGATCCTCGGCGACGGGCCGGGGGCGGTGATGGGCCTTCTGGCGCTCGGGGGGCCGCGCGCGGCGCTGGCGAGCCCCGGTCCCTCGGCCTACCCGCACCACGTCGTCGCCCCCGCCGACGACATCGGCGCGGTCGGCATGGCCGGGATCGAGGCCGCGCCGGAAACGGACCGGCTGGAGCCCCTGCGGGAATGCACGCACGAGGCGCTGGTGGCCGAGACGCTGCTCGACTGGCGGATGGAGGCCTTCGCGCCCCTGCCCCTCTTCGTCGCGCGGGCCGAGACCGACGCCTCGCCCACCGCTGCGGAGCTGGCCCGGGGGCAGGCGGTCGCGAACCTCGCCACCGCCGCGCGCAACCTCCGCGCCGCGGCCACGCTGATGGGACGGCGCGCGAAGATCGCGGCGGTCT
>NZ_JBQLZP010000596.1:0-11339 GCF_052168335.1 Roseicyclus sp.
GGCGACACCTTCATGGCCGCACACATCGCGGCGGAACTGGGCGGCGCGGGGCGTCAGCAGGCGCTCGAGGTCGCCGCCCGCGCCGCCGCCCTCTACGTCTCGGGATAGCACCATGCACGACCTCATCGCCCCCTCCGCCGAAGTCGCCGGGGCGCTCGCCGCCGGGCGGCCCCTCGTCGCGCTCGAATCGACCATCATCACCCACGGGATGCCCTTTCCGCAGAACCTCGAGACGGCCCGCGCCGTGGAGGAGGCCGTGCGCGAGGCGGGCGCGGTGCCCGCGACGATGGCCGTGATCGGCGGGCGCATCCGGGCGGGCCTCGATCCCGACGCGCTGGAGGAGTTGGCCCGCGCGAAGGACGTCGCCAAGCTCAGCCGCGCCGACATCGCGGCCTGCCTCGCCTCCGGCCGGACCGGGGCCACGACCGTCGCCGCGACGATGATCGCGGCCCGGCTCGCCGGGATCGAGGTCTTCGCCACGGGCGGCATCGGCGGCGTCCATCGCGGCGCGGAGCAGAGCTTCGACATCTCGGCCGACCTGCACGAGCTGGCCCAGACGCCGGTGACGGTGGTGGCGGCGGGCGCCAAGGCGATCCTCGACCTGCCGAAGACGCTCGAGGTGCTGGAGACGCTGGGCGTGCCGGTCATCGCGGTCGGACAGGACGCCTTCCCCGCCTTCTGGTCGCAGGACAGCGGGCTCGCCGCGCCGCTGCGCCTCGACACGGCGGGCGAGATCGCGGCCGCCCATGCCATGCGCCGCGCCCTCGGCCTGCCGGGCGGACAGCTCGTCGCCAACCCGATCCCGGCCGCCCACGAGATCCCGGCCGCGACGCTCGCCCCCCTGATCGCCGAGGCGCAGGCGGCGGCGGAGGCGCAGGGCGTGAGCGGCAAGGGCGTGACGCCCTTCCTGCTGCAATGGCTCCTCGAGCGGACGAAGGGGCGGACGCTCGAGGCCAACATCGCCCTCGTTCTGAACAACGCCCGGCTCGCCGCGCACATCGCGCGCGCGTTGAAGCCCTGAGCCGGTCCACCCGCGTCGCTTGTCCTTGTGCGGACGCCCGGCAGCGACTACCTAATCCGTGCTGAACCCGAGCCCCCGTAAACCCAGACGCGGAATGCAACTGCCCGAGACGCCCCCGCCCCCGAAACGCGGCTTCTTCGCCGGGCTCCGGTCGAGTTTCTTCGCCGGGCTGGTCGTCATCGCGCCCATCGGCGTGACGATCTGGCTGATCTGGACGCTGACGGGCTGGATCGACAGCTGGGTGCTGCCGCTGATCCCGGCGGGCTACAACCCCGCCCTCCTCATCAACGAATACACCGGCATCGAGGTCAACATCCGCGGCCTCGGCGTGGTCACGTTCCTCCTCTTCACGATCCTCGTGGGCTGGGTCGCCAAGGGCCTGATCGGGCGGTCGCTGATCCTCTGGGCCGAAAGCCTCGTCCTCTCGATCCCGCTGATCCGCAGCCTCTATTCGGGCCTCAAGCAGATCGTCGAGACGGTGCTGAGCCAGGGCGAGCAGAACTTCGACAAGGCGGCGCTGATCGAATATCCGCGCAAGGGGATCTGGGCGATCTGCTTCATCTCCTCGAACGCCAAGGGCGAGGTTCAGGCGAGCACGTCCGAGGACGTCGTGGCCGTGTTCATGCCGACGACGCCGAACCCGACTTCGGGCTTCCTCCTGTTCATTCCGCGCAAGGACCTGATCGTGCTCGACATGAGCGTGGAGGACGCGGCCAAGCTGATCATCTCGGCCGGCCTCGTCTATCCGAACGGCGAGGACGCGAAGAAGGCGCTGGAGGACAAGGTGCCCGCCGCGGCCGAATAGCCGCCTAGGCCGGAACCGCCCCGCGGCGCACGCCCCCGAGCGCGTTCAGCAGCACCGCGCCCAGCACGAAGCCGCCGCCGAGGAGCGTCGCGTTGCTCGCCGTCTCGCCGAGGAACACCCAGACCCAGAGCGGCGCGAGCATCACCTCCAGCATGGTCAGCAGCGTGAGGTCCGCGGCGGGCACCACCCGGCTCCCCAGCGTGTAGAGCGCCATGCCGCCCGAGAGCGTGACCGCTCCCATGGCCAGCGCCCAGCCCGCGTCCGCCACCGGCACGGCGAGCGTGGCGCCCCCGAGCGCGGTCATCCCCGCCGCGGCCGTGGAGGCGAACAGGCCGCCCAGAAAGACGACGGGGAGCGTGTCGGCCCGGCCGCCCGCGCGCAGGATCACCGTGAAGACGGCGAAACCCGCCGCGGCCATGAGCGCCGCGACATTGCCGAGGAGCGCGCCGCGCTCGAGCCCGCCCTGCACCATGATCGCGATGCCCACGAGCACGATGACGATGGAGATCCAGGTCGCCCGCCGAACCCGTTCGCCCAGGAAGGCCCAGCCGAGGAAGGCGGCGATGAAGGGCGAGGCCGCGAAGAGGAAGACGGCGTTCGCGATCGTCGTGCTCTGGATCGCGTAGACGGTGCCCCCGAAGGCGAGGACGAGACAGAGGCCGCCGCCCACCTCCGTCGGGCCGACGCCCCGCATGGCCGCCAGGAACCGCCCCCCGGCGCGCCAGGCGATGAAGAGCGCAAGCACCGGAAGCATCCCGACGGAGCGCCAGAACAGCACCTCCCAGGGCCCCGCGCTCTCGATCTGGCGGAACATCAGGCCCTGGAGCGACCAGAGGAAGGCGGCCGCCATCACCAGCGCCGCGCCGGTCCTGTAGTGCATCTTCGTCCCCGGTCCTGCCCGCCTCGATCAGGGCCATCTGTCGCGCGGGCGCGCCCCCTGTCGCGTCCGGTTGCGACAGGGGGCGGGGACGTTTTCGGCTCACCGGGTGGGGGACGCTACTCCTCCACCCACCAGACATCGGGCTGCCAGCCGATCCAGTCGCCGTAGATCGGGATGACGTCCGGGTAGCGCAGCTCGGCGTTGTGGGCGATGCGCGCGATGGGGTTGTGCCAGAACGGCACGACGTAGCGCTGCGAGATCAGCACCCGGTCGAGCGCGCGCACGGCGGCCACGTAGTCCTCCTGGCTCTCGGAGGTCAGCATCCGGTCGATCATCGCCTCGATGGCCGGGTGGCACGCGCCCATGAGGTTCCGCGAACCCGTCGTCTCGACCATGTCGCAGCCCCAGTAGAGCCGCTGCTCGTTGCCGGGGCTGAGCGAGAGGCCCCAGGTGCCGTACGTCATGTCGAAGTCGAAGGCGTCGGCCCGCTCGCGGAACTGCGCCGAGTCGATCGAGGTCACGGTGGGCGTGATGCCGATGCGCGCGAGCGCCTCGGTATAGATGTTGACGATCGCCTCGTTCTCGGAGGAGCCGGTCTGGAGCAGGATCTCGAAGGTGAAGGGCGCGCCGCCCGGCGTCGTCATCACCCCGTTCTCGACGGTATAGCCCGCCTCTTCCATCAGGCGCAGCGCCTCGGCGATGCCCGCGCGGTTGCGCTCCGACCCGTCCGAAACGGGCAGGACGTAGCCCTCCAGCGCACCCGGCAGGAGGTCGGCCTCGAAGGGGGCGAGGAACTCGGCCACGCGGCCCTCGGCGGGCCCCGGAAGCATGCCGAGCGGCGAGTTCGAGTAGTAGGAGTTGATCCGGGGCTGTTCGCCGCCGTTCAGCGTCTGGTTCACGAACTCGAAGTTGAAGGCCTGGATCATCGCCTCGCGCACGCGCCAGTCGGCGAAGGCCTCCTTCCGCGTGTTCATGACGAGACCGGTCATCCCCGAGGGCCGCTGGTGCGGAATCTCGGAGAGGACGACTTCGCCCGACCGCACGCGGGGAAAGTCGTAGCGCGTGGCCCAGTCGGCGGCGTTGGTCTCGCGGATCGTGGTGATGATTCCGCTGGTGAAGGCCTCGAACATGGCGGTGCCGTCGGCGAAGAACTCGAAACGGACCTCGTCGATCACGTTCGTCCCGCGCCGGAAGGGGATGTCGGCGCCCCAGTAATCGGGATCGCGGCGGAGCGAGACGAAGCGCCCGGCCTCGAAATCATCGACGACATAGGGCCCCGTCGCGATCGGGATGACGTCGAGCCCGCTTTCGGCGAAGTCGACGCCCTCCCATTGCGCGGCCTTCAGGATCGGCCTGAGCCCCATGATGAGCGCAAGCTCGCGGTCGGCCTCGGTGAAGGTGAGGCGCACGCCACGCTCGCCCACCGCCTCGATCGAGGCCACGCGCGTCCAGGCGTTGAGGTAGCGCGGGTGCCCCACGGTGCCGAGCGTCTCGTAGGACCAGATCACGTCCTCGACCGTCACCGCGCTGCCGTCCGAGAAGCGCGCCTCGGGGCGCAGGGTGAACTCGACCCACATGTGATTCGGATCGACCTCCACCGACTCGGCCAGCAGACCGTAGAGCGTGAAGGGCTCGTCCCAGGACCGGCCCATGAGCGATTCGTAGGCGAGGAAGCGGAGCTGCCAGGGAACCGAGCCGAGACGGATATGCGGGTTGAGGCTGTCGAAGGAGCCGACCTCGCCCGTCACGATCCGACCGCCCGTGGGCGCATCGGGGTTGACGTAGGGCAGGTGCGTGTAGTCGGCGGGCAGCGCGGGCTCGCCGTACATGGCGATACCATGGGAGGGCTGCGCCGCCGCAGGGCCAACTATTGCTAGCGCGGACAGGATCGCGCCGACAGCCAAAGCCCTGTGCAGGCGGCCGGGCGATCCGGTGATTCTCGTGATGGTCTGCCTGGACATGCCTATGTTCCTCCTGCCGGGCCCCGTGTTCTCCTTGGTCCGGAACGCTAGCCGGGCAAAAGCACGCAATGCAACTTTTCGGTTGGACACGCGGCAAGTCATTGCTTATAAAGGCACCACTGCTCGATAGGTTTCTTGCCTGTATGAAACCTGCCTCAATAACTGAACGCCGGCCTCGTGCCGGCGTTTTTTTTGGCACGGCAGCCGGGTAGCGGCCCCGACCGGATCGGAGCGCCCCGCCCCCGCGTTGACCTCCGATCCGCATCGGAAGGGGCGCAGCCATGTCGGACCTCACCAGGCTCTCGGGCGCGGGCTTCGCGGCGACCGCCATCGCCTTCGGGCCGGGCCGCACGGGCTTCGGCCTGTTCCTGCCCGAGTTCCGCGAGGCGTTCGGCCTGTCCTCCGCCACGGCGGGCCTGATCTCGGGCGCGGGCTTCGCAGGGTTCCTCGTGGCGCTCGTCGCGGCGCAGGTGCTCGATGCGCGGCGCGGCCCGAGGCTGCCCGTGGCGCTCGGGCTTCTGGCGGCCGCGCTCGGCTCCGGCATCGTGGCCGCGGCGTCGAACGCGGCCCTCCTCGCGCTCGGCACAATCCTCGTCATGTCGAGCGCGGGCTTCGCCTGGACCCCGTTCAACGACGCCGTCCACCGCGCGGTGCCGAGCGCCGAGCGGCCCCGCTCGCTCTCGGTCGTCAGCACCGGGACGAGCATCGGCGTCACCGCGGCCGCGCTCTGCGCCGGGGCGGTGGCGCTGTCGGGGCTGTCGTGGCGCGTGGCCTGGGCGGTCTTCGCCGCGGGCGCGGCGGCGGCCGCCATCGTCAACCTCGCGGCGCTCAGCCGCGTCCGCGGCGCTTCGGGCCCCATGCCCGAGGCCGCGATCCGCCGACTGATCGCGCGCCGGGCCTGGCCGATCCACGCGCTCGGCCTCTCCTTCGGGATCACCACCGCCATCTACATCTCCTTCGCCGCCGACCGCATTGCGGCCACGGGCGGCCTGCCCGGCGCCGGGGCGGGCCTCGCCGCGCCGGTCGTCTTCGTCGCCTACGGGGTCTTCGGGCTGGCCGGACTGGCCACGGGGCGCGTGCGGGCGCGCCTCGGCCTGCCGGGCATCCTGCGCGCGCTCCTGCTGGCCTCGGCGGTCTCGCACCTCCTCGTCGCGCTGGTGCCGACGGGCTGGGCCGAGGTCATTCTCTCGGCCGGACTCCAGGGCGTCTACGTCATGATGGCGAGCGCCGTCCTGTCCTTCTGGTCGGAGCGGCTGTTCCCCGCCCTGCCCGCCTCGGGCTTCACCGCGGCGCTTCTCGCCGTCGCGGCGGGGAGCGTCGGCGGCCCCGTGCTGGCGGGTCTCGTGCGCGAGGCGGCTCCGGCGGGCGCGATCTTCCTCGCCGCCGCCGCACTCTCCGCGGGGACGGCGCTGCTCCTGCCGCGCGCGGTCCACCGCCGCTCGGGGCGGGGCTGATCCGTTGCCGCAGGCGTCCGTCCCCCCTGTTCCTTTTGCAGATGCAGCACTAGGCTCCGCCCCGCATCGTCGAGACGAAGAGGAGCGCGTATCATGGCCATCACCACCGACCTGTCGGGCAGAACCGCCGTCATCACCGGATCGAATTCCGGCATCGGCCTCGGGATCGCGCGGGAACTGGCGCGCGCGGGCGCGGACGTCGTTCTCAACTCCTTCACCGACCGGGAGGAGGATCACGCGATCGCCCGCGAGATCGCGGCCGAGACCGGCGTGACCGCGCGCTACATCCGCGCCGACATGTCGAAGGGGGCCGAGTGCCGCGCACTGGTGGAAGAGGCGGGCGCCTGCGACATCCTCGTCAACAACGCCGGCATCCAGCACGTCGCGCCGATCCCGGAATTCCCGGCCGAGAAGTGGGACGCGATCATCGCGATCAACCTCTCCTCGGCCTTCCACACCACGGCCGCCGCCCTGCCGCTGATGCGCAAGGCGGGCTGGGGGCGCGTGATCAACATCGCCTCGGCGCACGGCCTGACGGCCTCGCCCTACAAGTCGGCCTACATCGCGGCCAAGCACGGCATCGTCGGCCTGACCAAGACCACCGCGCTCGAGACGGCGGAGGAGCCGATCACCGCGAACGCGATCTGCCCGGGCTACGTGCTGACGCCGCTCGTCGAGGCGCAGATCCCCGACCAGATGAAGGCGCACGGCATGGACCGGGACACGGTGGTGCGGCAGGTCATGCTGGCGCGCCAGCCGTCGAAGGAATTCGCCACCGTCGAGCAGATGGGGGGCACGACCGTCTTCCTCTGCTCGGACGCGGCGGCGCAGATCACCGGTACGACGATCAGCGTGGACGGGGGCTGGACCGCGCTCTGACGCTGCGGAGGCTGGCGGGGGGCGCTGCCCCCCGGCGCCTGCGGCGCTCCCCCCGGAGTTTTCTGCCAGGATGAACGAGGAGGGCCGTCTGCCATGGCCGGGACGAAGCGGATCAACCTCGCGCTCCAGGGCGGCGGCGCGCATGGCGCCTTCACCTGGGGCGCGCTCGACCGGCTGCTCGAGGAGGCGGAGGTCGAGATCGCGGCGATCAGCGGCACCTCGGCGGGGGCGCTGAACGGCGCGGCGCTGAAGGCCGGGCTCGCGCGCGGCAGCCGCGAGGCGGCGCGCGAGAACCTGGAATGGCTCTGGGAGCAGGTCGGCGCGATCACCGACCTGCGCCTCGCCCCCTGGCTCGAGGCGGTGGCCCCCTCCTCGGTCAGCGCGGCGATCGAGGCCTCGCTGCCCTTCGCCTTCACCGACGGCATCGCGCGGCTCGTCAGCCCCTATGCCTCGGGGCCGTTCTACGCCAACCCGCTCCAGCGGATCGTCGAGCGCTTCCACTACGACGAGGTCTGCGGCGACCCGGGCCCGCGCTTCTTCATCTGCGCCACGAACGTGCGGACGGGGAAGATCCGCATCTTCACCGGCCCCGAGATCGGGCCTGACGCGATCATGGCCTCGGCCTGCCTGCCGACGCTGTTCCGCGCGGTCGAGATCGCGGACCCCGTCACCGGGCGGCTCGAGGCCTACTGGGACGGCGGCTACACCGGGAACCCCGCGCTCTACCCGCTCTTCGCGCCGGACCTGCCGGGGGACGTGCTGGTGGTGAACATCAACCCGCTCCTGCGCGACGAGGTGCCGACCTCGGCCCGCGCGATCCAGAACCGGATCAACGAGATCAGCTTCAACTCCTCGCTCCTGCGCGAGCTGCGCGCCATCGACTTCGTGCAGCGGCTGCTCGCCGACGGGACGATGCCGGAGGGCACGATGAAGCGGGTCCGCGTCCACATGGTGTCGGACGACGCGCTGATGCGGCAGCTCTCGGTCGCGACGAAGCTCGTGGCCGTGCCGCAGGTCCTCCACCAGCTGCGCGCGGCGGGGCGGGCGGCGGCGGAGGCCTTCCTCGACACCCATCTCGGCAAGATCGGCCGCGAGAGCAGCGTCGATCTCCGCGCGATGTTCGGCTGAGCCCGGAACAAGCGGCGCGCGCGGGCCGTTGCCCTTCCGGACCCGGGCAGAAGGAGGGGACGACATGCAGTGGGACGAGATCCGCGAGAACTGGACGGCGCTGATCCCGTCGGTCATGGCACGCTGGCCGCAGCTCTCGGAGGAGCAGCTGACGGGCATGAGCGGCGAGCGGGGTGAACTGGTCGCGGGGCTCGTGCAGACGGGAACCGAGGCGCAGGAGGCCGAGCGCGAGGTCGAGGACTGGCGCGAGACGCCGCTGCCGCTCGACGCCTATGCCGACCCGGATCACGACCAGGCCGCCGCGCAGGACGCGAAGGGCTACGTTCCCGAAGGCGAGGACCCGCTGGCCGACGACCGGCGCTTCGGCGACGACGACGTGCCGGCCCGCCCGCTCGGGCGGCGCTGAGGCCCGGGCGGGCTCGGGCGAGCCCAGGTGAGCTCAGGCAAGGGACGTGACCCAGAGGATCGTGGCGTCGTCCTCGGAGATCGAGACGACGTTGTGGCCCATGGCCGCGTCGTAATAGGCGCTGTCCCCGCGGGCGAGGTCGACGGGCGCGTAGAACTCGGTGAAGAGGCGGATGCGCCCGGTGAGGACGTAGAGGAACTCCTCCCCGTCGTGGCGCACCCAGCCGTCGAACTCCTCGAAGGCGCGGGCGCGGATGCGGGCGCGGTAGGGCAGCATCGCCTTGCGCGTCAGCGCGCCCGCGAGAAGGTCGTGCTCGTAGGTGGCGGTCGGATGCGCCTGCCCCTCGCCTGCGCGCGTCACCGCCATGCGCCCCGTCACCTGCGCCTCGGAGGGCGGGGTGAAGAGCTGCGGCACCGAGACGGCGAGGCCCTGCGCGAGCTTCTTCAGCGCGTCGTAGGTGGGCGACATCTGCCCGTTCTCGATCTTCGAGAGCGTCGAGCGCGCGAGGCCCGCCGCCTGCGCCGCCTGTTCCAGCGTCCAGCCCCGCTCCTTGCGAAGCGCGCGCACGCGCGTGGCGAGGTCGACCGGCTGGGGGGCCGGGTCCTCCGCGCCGGTCGCGCGGGCCAGACGGATGAGGCTCGGTTCGTCCTTCATGACCGCCGATCTAGCGGGCCGCCGCGCGTCTTGCAACGCGGAGGTCGGCGGCATAGGGCGGAGGACATGAGCGCGCCCTGCCCCGCCCCCTTCAACCTCGCCGCCTACGTGCTGGAGGCCGGCCTCCGGACGCCCGAGAAGGTCGCGCTCGCCGTGGTCGGGCCTGCACGGGCGGAACGGTGGAGCTACGCGCGCCTGACGGAGGCCGTGCGGGGCATGGCGGGCGCGATGCTGGCGGCGGGGCTGGTGCCCGGCGACCGGGTGCTCCTCCGGCTCGGGAACACGGTCGAGTTCCCGGTCGCGTTCCTCGGCGCGGTGGCGGCCGGGATCGTGCCGGTGCCGACGGCGGCCGCGCTGACCGGGGGCGAGGTCACGCGGATCGCGCGGCTCGTCGCGCCTGCGGCCGTGCTGGCGGGCGAGGGCATCGCGCTGCCAGACATCGCCGCGCCCGTCCTCGCCGACCTGCGGGGCATGATGGCGGCCGCCCCTGCCGACTACGCGATGGGGTCGCCCGACCGGCTCGCCTACCTCGTCTTCACCTCCGGCTCCTCCGGTGCGCCGAAGGCCGTGGCGCATGCGCACCGCGCCGTCTGGGCGCGGCGGATGATGCATGACGGCTGGTACGGCCTCGGGCCCGAGGACCGCCTGCTCCACGCGGGCGCGTTCAACTGGACCTTCACGCTCGGGACGGGCCTGCTGGACCCCTGGTCCGTCGGGGCGACCGCGCTCGTGCCCGCGCCGGGGACGGAGCCCTCGGCCCTGCCCCTCCTCCTCCGCCGTCACGACGCGTCGATCCTCGCCGCCGCGCCCGGCATCTTCCGGCGGATGCTCGCGGGCGGCAAGCTCGACCTGCCGCGCCTCCGCCACGGGCTGTCGGCGGGCGAGAAGCTGCCCGAGGCGCTGCGGACGCGCTGGCGCGAGGCCACGGGGACCGAACTGCACGAGGCGCTCGGCATGTCGGAATGCTCGACCTTCCTCTCGGGCGCGCCCGCCCGCCCGGCGCCCGAGGGCACGCTCGGCTTCGCGCAGGACGGCCGGCGCCTCGCGGTCCTGTCCGAGGCGGGCGCGGAGCTTGCGGACGGGGAGATCGGAACGCTGGCCGTCCACCGCGCGGACCCGGGCCTGATGCTCGGCTACTGGTCGGAGGGCGGCGCGCTCGACCTGCCGTTGAACGGCGACTGGTTCGAGACCGGCGACCGTGTCCTGCGGCGGGACGACGGCGCCTTCGTCTACCACGGGCGGCGCGACGACCTGATCACGGCGGGCGGCTTCCGCGTCTCGCCGCTCGAGATCGAGGCGGTGTTCCACGGAGCGCCCGGCGTCGCCGACTGCGCCGCGCTGGCCGTCAGCCCGAAGCCCGACACGACGGTGATCGCCCTCGCCTGGGCGGGCGACGCGGAGCAAGCGGACCTCGCCCCACTGGCCGAGGCCGCGCTCGCGCGCTACAAGCAGCCGAGGGCCTACCTGCGGTTTCCCGCCCTGCCCCGCTCCCCCAACGGCAAGCTCGACCGGCGCGCGCTGGCCGACCTCGCGCGAAAGGCCATGCCATGATCCCGCTCGCCATCATCTCCGACCCGATCTGCCCCTGGTGCTACATCGGCTGGACGAACCTCGCCCGCGCGATGGAGGCGCGGCCCGACCATCCCTTCGCGGTCGAATGGCACCCGTTCCAGCTCAACCCCGAGATGCCGGCGGGCGGCATGGACCGGCACGACTACCTCGAGCACAAGTTCGGCGGGCGCGAGGGCGCGCTGCGGGCCTATGCCCCGGTGCTGGAGCATGCCGAGCGCGCGGGCCTGACGCTCAACCTCGACCGGATCGGACGGACGCCCTCGACGCTCGACGCGCACCGGCTGATCCACTGGGCGGGGATCGAGGGGCGGCAGACGCCCGTGGCGCTGGCCCTCTTCCGCGCCTACTTCGTCGACGGGCGCGACATCGGCGACCGCGACGCGCTCCGCGAGGTCGCCGAAAGCGCGGGCCTCGACGGCGCGATGATCGCGACGCTCCTGGACGGCGACGCCGACGCCGCCGAGATCCGCGAGCGGGACGCCACGACACGCGCGCGCGGCGTCACCGGCGTGCCCTGTTTCGTCGTGGCGCGGCAGCACGTGGTGACGGGGGCGCAGCCGCCGGACCTGTGGCTGCGGG
>NZ_JBQLZP010000597.1:0-11156 GCF_052168335.1 Roseicyclus sp.
CATGGCGCAGCCCGGCCCGCGCCATGTTGCGCGCCTTCAGCTCCGCGACGAGGGCGGCGAAACCGGCCGAGCGCGCGACGAGCGCGCGCCAGTCGTCGAGGGCGGGGCCGAGCGCCGCCTCGGCCCCCGGCATCTCGGCGCGCAGCAGGGCGAGCGCGCGCTCCATCCCCGCGACATCGGCGAGGACGAGCCGGTGCGAGACCGAGGCGCGGTGGCGCCGGTAGAGATACCAGGGCCGCGGCAGCACGGCGGCGCGCGCGCCCGACAGGACCAGTCGCAGGAGCAGGTCGAGATCCTCGCCCACCGTCATGAAGTCCCGGTAGCGCAGGGTGCCGAGCGCCGTCCGGCGCATCATCGGCTTGAGGTAGCCCACCGGCACGGCGGGCCGCCCCGTCTCGGCCAGGAGGAGCGCGCGCGCATCCGGCCGCCAGGGCCCCGTCAGGCCCATGGGCGCGAGGAGCGTCCGCCCGCTCTCGGCCCCGAAGCGCACGAGGTCGTCGGCGACCACATCGGCGCCGAGGGCGTGGGCGGCGGCGAGCAGCCCCGCGATCCGGCGCGGATGGATCAGGTCGTCGGCATCGACGACGGCGATCCAGTCGCCCCGCGCCGCCTCGAGCCCGAGGTTCCGCGCGGCCCCGGGCCCGCGCCGCGCCCCGCCCCGCAGAAGCCGCACGCGCGCGTCGGAGGCCGCCAGCGTCGCGGCGATCGCCGGGCTTTCGTCGGTCGAGGCGTCGTCGCAGAGGAGGAGTTCCAGGTTGCCATGCGTCTGCCCGAGAACCGAGGCCACGGCGTCGCGCAGGTAGGGCGCACCGTTGTGGAAGGCCATGACGACGGAGACGAGGTCCTGTTGGGGCATGGGCGGTCCTTGCCGAGGGCCGGGGGCCTCCGCCGCCCGGCGTTGCACGCCGCCACCCGACGCCGACGCTAGGGCCGGTGGTCGCGTCGGGCGAGTCCTTTCCGCACCGCGGCATGGATCGGCGGAACCCTGCTGAAACGCTGCGCCGCGCGGCAAGCTGCCCTGCAATCGCCTTGTTTCAGCGGGAGCACGCGGTTCATGCCTTTCACCCGACGACCCGCGCTCGCCGCCCTTCTCGCCCTCTCCGCCGCGCCCGCTGCGGGGCAGGGTTTCTTCGACGGGTTCGACGACCTCGACCGCGCGCGATGGCCCGAGCGATGGTTCGTGTCGGACGGATGGAGCAACGGCGACTGGATGAACTGCGCCTGGTCGCGGGAGGCCGTGTCGGTGCGTAACGGGCACCTCGTCCTCGGCATCCACGCCGCCCCGGACGGCACGATCCGATGCGGCGAGATCCAGAGCCGGGCCGAACTCGGCCACGGCACCTACGAGATCGCGATGCGCACCGGCGCGGGATCGGGGCTGAACGCGGCCTTCTTCACCTACATCGGCCCGGTCCACGGCCGCACGCATCACGAGATCGACGTCGAGATCCTGCTCCGCGACACGGTCCGGGCGACCTTCAACACATATGTCGAGGGCACGCCCATGCATGGCGGCGACGCGCCCCTCTCCGCACCCTCCGACGCGGGCTTCCACCGCTACGCCTTCACCTGGGACGCGGACGGGATCGTCTGGTTCCTCGACGGGGAGGAGGTCCACCGGACGCCGCCCGGCGCGTCCCTGCCCGAACCGCCGCAGAAGATCTACGCGAGCCTCTGGAGCAGCGACAGTTTCCCGGACTGGATGGGCCCCTTCGACCCCACCGCTCTGCCCGCAGAGACGCTGATCGACTGGATCGCCTTCACGCCGCTCGGCGCGCCCTGCCACTTCCCGCAATCCATCCTCTGCGAGGGCGGATGACGGCGCGGGCGGAGGTCTTCGGCCGCTTCAGCGGGCGTCTGCCGGACGTGGACCGGCTGCTCGCGGGCTCCGCGCTGGCCGCGCTGGTGGCCGAGCCGGTGGTGGGCTCGCTCGCCGCGCTGGGGTTTCTGGCGGCGGGGATGCTGCTCCTCGCGCTCAGGCCGGCGGCCTCGGTCATGGACCTGTCGGAGTTCCGCCTCGTCCTGATCCTGCCCGCCTACTGCCTCGTCAGCACCCTCTGGTCCGAGGTGCCGGCGCAGACGCTGCGAGCGGGCGTGCAGCTTTTCGCCACCTTCGTCATCGCCATCCTGATCGCGCGGCGCCTGCCGCCGGGGCGCTTCCTCGTCCTCCTCTGCGGGGTGCAGCTCGCCATCGTGCTGGCGAGCGTCACGACGGGGTCCTACCGCGCGGACACAGGCGCGCTGACGGGCTACTACGGCAGCAAGAACGCGATGGGCGGTGCAGCGGCGCTGCTGGCCGTGCTGGCGGCGGGGCTGGTGGCGCGGCCCGGAGGTCTCGGCATGCGCGCAGCCGCGCTCGGGGCCGCGGTGGCGGGCATCGGGGCCGCCGTCCTCGCGCAGTCGATGGGCGCGCTCTTCTCGCTCGTGGCGGGGCTCGCGGCCTACCCGCTCCTGCGCGCGGTGCGGCCGCTCGGGCTCGGGGTGCAGGTGGCAGTGACGGCGCTCGCGGTCCTTGCCGCCGCGACCCTCGGCGTCGTCGTCGCCGCGAACATCGACGCGCTCGCGGCCTTCGTCCTCGACACGACGGGCAAGGACATCACGCTCACCGGGCGCACCGATCTCTGGCGCGTCGCGCTCGACGAGATCGCCGCGCGCCCGCTGCTCGGCACCGGCTACCAGGCCTTCTGGCACAGCGGCAACCCGCTCGCCCAGAGCCTCTGGGCGCAGTTCGGTATCGAGAGCCGGTCGGGCTTCAACTTCCACAACCTCTATCTGTCGAACGCGGTCGAGATCGGCATCCTCGGCGCCGGGATGCAGGCGACGCTCCTGCTCTGGACGGGGATCGCCGCGCTGCGCCTCGCGCTGCTGACGCGCGACCATCGCTCGGCGGCCTTTCCCGCGGCGGCGGTGATGGTGCTGTCGGTCACGCCGCTCGAGGTGCAGGTCTACTTCCAGTTCAACCTGCACTCCCTCCTGATGATCGCGATCCTGGTCTACGCGCGGGACGGCCTCGCCGTGCTGGCCCCGCCGCGCGTCCCGAGGAGGTAGCGCGGCGCGGCCGACGGCGGGGGCGGAGCCCCGAGCTTGTCGCGCAGCACGCCCCGCAGGATCGGCGGCAGGTTCGACGGCGGGGCGAGCGCGAGGCCCATCGCCGCGCCCCACCCCGCGCCGGACTTCGCGTCGAGGAAGGCGCGCAGGAGATGGCGCGCCGCGATCTGCCGGTGCAGCCGGGCGAGGACCGGGCGCGCGCCGTGCTCGGGGCCGAGCGACGCCAGCAGCCGCGCCGCCGCCGCCTCGAGCGCGGCGAGATCCTCGGTCCGGTGCCGCCCGCTGAGCGAACCCGCCCGCACCCGCGCGGCATAGCCCGTCCGGTGCGAGACGAGGAACCGCGCCCCCGCCGCAAGCGCGCGGGCGTAGAGGTCGAAGTCCTCCCCGAGGCGCAGCGCCGGGTTGTAGCGGAGCCCGTGCCGGTCGAGAAAGTCACGCCGCATCAGCGGCTTAAGGAAGCCGAGCTCGCCCCGGTCGGGCCCGTTCCGCAGGTTGCCGGCAACAAAGCCCGCGAGGTCGAGCGCACTCAGCCCCTCGCCCTCGGGCGGGGCGCCCGCGTCGAAGGCCTCCTCCGGCAGGAACACGATGTCGTCGGCCACGAGGTCCCAGCCCTCCGTCGCCGGAAGCCGTGCGAACCGACCCGGCAGGAAGGCGTCGTCGGCGTCGAGCACGGCGAGGAAGGGCGCGCGCGTCGCCTTGATCCCGAGGTTGCGCGCGGCGGCCGGGCCGAGGTTGCCGTGGCTCCGCAGCACGCGGAGGCGCGGATCGCCCCGCGCGGCGACCTCCGCCGCCTCGGCCGTTCCGTCCCGCGAGGCGTCGTCGATCACGACGACCTCCGCCACCTCGCGCTCGGCCAGCGCGGAGGTCACGGCCTCGCCGACCGTCTCGGCGGCGTCATGGGCGGCGATGAGGACCGCGACCGATGCTTCGGGCAGGGTGGGGGCTTCCGTTCTGGAAACAGTCATGGAAAAACCCGATCCGCGTTTCTGAATTGGCGGCCCCCGCATGAAAGATAGAGCAGCGCTCGCGGAAAATCGTCCGATTCCGCGAGTTCGTGGCGCCGAGTGGGTGAAGTGGCGTCATTACGCTCAATTCTGACCCGTGGCTGCGCAGAAAAGAGCCGATGTCCACATTTCGGAAGAAATTCCTAAAGAATACGTCCGAGAATCGGAATTGGCCCGTTATTCTCGGGCCGATCCGGTTCCCTTTTTCGCCCCGAGGCCCCAAATGACCGTCGCCACCCGTATCCCGCCCGAGGCCGAGGCCGTTCCGCGCACCCTCCGCGTCGCCTTCGCGGGCGGGAACGGCCTGCCGCCCGAGGATTCCGGCGGCGTCCAGAGCAGCACGGACGATCTCGCGCGGCGGCTCTTGGCGCGCGGGGATGCGCCGGCGGTCCTCGCGCCGCTCTACGGGCAGGGCGTCTTCGGCCTCCGGGCCCGGGCAAGGCTGAAGCTCGCGCGGGAGCCCTTCGCCGAGGACCGGCACCTCGGCTATCCGGCCTTCCGCACATGGTTCCCGGCGGAGGCTGTCGGCGTCTTCGCCCATCGCACCAGGCCCGACGTCGCGGTCGTCCAGTGCCGTGGCAGCGTGCCGATCGCGCGGGCCTTCCGCGCGGCGGGCGTGCCGGTCGTGCTCTACCTCCGCAACGTGGAGTTCACCGAACTCGACGGCGATCCGTCGCGCGCGGGCGCCGCGGCCTACATCGCCAATTCCCGCTTCACCGCCGCCACCTACCGCGAGGCCTTCGGCATCGAGGCGCACGTGATCCCGCCGACGGTCGACCCGTCCCGCTTCGCGGTCGAGACCGACGGAAGCGCCGTCCTCTTCATCAACCCGGTTGCGGAAAAGGGCCTCGACCGGGCGCTGTCCATCGCGGCGGCCTGCCCCGAGATCCCCTTCCTCTTCGTCGAGAGCTGGGTTCTCTCGCCCGCCGCGCGCGCGGCCCTGCTGCGCCGGATCGCGCCCCTGCCGAACGTCGCGTTCGAGCGGCGCAAGGCGGATGTGCGCGATGCGTTCCGCCGCGCCCGGTTCCTCCTCGCCCCGGGCGTCTGGCGCGAGGCTTGGGGCCGCGTCGCCTCGGAGGCGCAGTGCAGCGGTCTGCCGGTGATCGGGTCGGACCGCGGCGGTCTGCCCGAGGCCATCGGTCCCGGCGGCGTCGTCCTGTCGGCGGAGGCGCCGCTCGCCGACTGGGTGGCGGAGGTGCGGCGGCTCTGGTCCGATCCGGCCAGCCACGCCGCGCTGTCGGCAGCGGCAAGGGCGCACGCGGCGCGGCCCGAGATGGACCCGGACCGGCAGTTCGCGACCTTCCGCGCCATCCTCGCGCAGGCCGCCGGATGAGCGCGTTCCGCCGCGTCGGGGTCGTGATCCCGTTCTACCAGCGGGAGGCTGGCATCCTGTCCCGCGCGCTCGGCGGCGTGGCGGCGCAGGTGCTGCCAGAGGGCGTCGCGCTCCGCGTCTACGTGGTCGACGATGGCTCGCCCCGGCCCGCAACCACGGAGCTTTCGGACTGGCACGCCCGCCTCGAGATCGTGCTGATCGAACAGGCGAACGGCGGGCCGGGACGGGCGCGGAACGCCGCGCTCGACCGGATCGAGGCGGATGGCGACGTGGACCTCGTCGCCTTTCTCGATTCCGACGACGTCTGGCACCCGCAACATATCGCCGACGCCATCGCCGCGCTCGGTCATGGCTACGACTTCTACTGTTGCGACAACGTCCGGCCCGGCACCTACGCGCTCTTTTCCGAGCATTTCCCGGTGCTCGCCGGGGGGGGCGCCGGTCTCGCCGCGCGCTCGGTTGTCGTCGATCCCGAAGGGCCGGTGCGGGGCTTCGCGCCGCAGGAACTCTGCGACGACGTCGCGGTCAGCTACCTCAGCCATACCTCCACCGTCGTGCTTCGCGCGGGCGCCATCGGGGATTTGCGCTTCGACCCCGACCTCCGCAGCGCGGGAGAGGACCGCATGTTCTGGCTGATGCTGGCGCTTGCGGGCGCGCGCGTCGCGATCTCCTGGCGCGTCAACGTCACCTGCGGCCAGGGCGTGAACCTTTTCTTTTCCGCCCATGACTGGAATTCCCCGGCCACGGTCGAGCGTCTGGGCTGCGAGCTTCTATTCGCGGAAAAGCTCCTTCGCCACGAAATCCTGACGGAGGCGCGGAGGAATTATGCCAAATCCCGCGCGCGTCGGTCGCGCAGGGCCTATTCCTTCCTGTTCCTGCGAATGCTCGTCCGCCTTCGCCCTCCGCCGCTCGGGACATTCCGCAGGCTGTTGGCCTTCGATCCCCTTCTGCCCTTGCGGATGCCGCCGCTCTTTCTGGGCGTGCTCCTCGACCGCCGCCCGGCGGGCGAGCGTCTCTAGGCCCTGAGCGCGCGCACCCTCTCCGTCCGCGACCGCACGAAGGCGTCGAGCGCCTCGCGGCATCGCGTGGTCGCCCGCTCGATGGCGGCGTCCGCGCTGAGCATCGGCTCCGTCCGTTCGGCCAGTTCGATCAGCCGCCGCGCCGCGCGGTCGCGCAACGCCTCGTTCAGCGGTGCCACCGCCCGCCCCTGCGCCAGCCGTGCCGAGCGCGCACCCTTGCCCTGGAGACCGGTCGCCAGCACGTAGGCCTCGCGCAGGTTCGAGGGCGGCAGCCGCGCGCGGCGCAGCGCGAGGCCGAGCGACGCGGCCCAGTCCTCCCACTTCATGCGGTGCGTCGGGTGGAAGGGCAGGACCGGCACCCAGGGCCTGCGGAGCGCGTCGGCGACGATGGCGCCGTGCATCGCCTCGGTCACGACCACGCGCGCGCCGCGGATGCGCGCGACGAGGCGCGCCGGATCGTCCCTCGGGTCGAGATAGGCGAGGCCGGCCCGCGCGCAGACCTCGGCCCAGTCGCCGCGCGCGGCGCTCTCGAAATGCGGCATGAAGGCCGCGCCGACGCCCTCCTCCGGCGGGGGAAGCGGCGTCTCGCGCAGCAGGATCGCGGCGTCGCAGATGGCGCGCGCGGGATCGAGGCCGAGGCGCGCCGCCGTCAGCGGCCCCCGCACCCAGAGGATGTTCCAAGTCCCGTCGCGGATGTCCGGCAGGGCCGAGTAGCCGCCGTAGCCCGACCCCGCGACATGCTTCATCCCCGTGCCCGGATAGGTCCGCAGGATCGACCCCGCGCCGAAGAACAGCTCCGCCTCGTCTTCGTCGAGGAAGCCTTGGGGCAGGAGGTGCCGCCAGAGGCCCTCGTTCAGTTCGTCCCCGAAATTCGGCGGGTCGTGCCGGAAATACGTCAGCTTCATGGGGCGGACCTTGCGTTGCGGAGGAGCACAAGCTCCCCCAGTTCCTTCCGCGCCAGGAGCGCGAGCGCGCCCGCGTAGACCGTGGCCCCGGCGAGCACCTGCACCCCGAGGCGCGGCCCCCCGCCGAGGTCCGGCGCGAGATACCCCGGCGCGAGGACGGCGGGCACCATCGCGAGCGTCGCGAGGAGAGGCGCGCGCAGGCTGCCGAGATAGGCGCCGCGCGACAGGCCTAGGAGGCCGCGCGCCTTCTCCAGCGAGAGCGGCCAGAGCAGGAGCGCGCGGGCGACCATCGCCGCCATGATCGCGTCGAGGCCGAAGGGGTGGAGCGCCAGGATGATGGCGAGAAACGACAGCTGCATCCCCGCCTGGTAGCGGAACCACCAGTCCGGGTGGCCGAGGTTGCGGATGAGCGCGCCCTGCACGATCCCGATGGCGGCGAGCGGCCCGAGCGCCGCGAAACAGGTCAGCGCGAAGACCGCCCCCGTCCACTGCGCCCCGAAGAGGAGCGGCACGGCGGTGGGCGCGACGAGCACGAGCCCGGCGAAGACCGGGAAGGCGAGGGAGGCGGAGGCGAGGCTCGCCAGGTGGAAGGCGCGGCGGCGCTTCTCCGGCTCGGCCTGGAGGCTCGCCATCAGCACGTTCGTCACCGGCGCGAAGACGCCCGCCGTCACGTCGCTCAGCATCGCGAAGAGGCGTCGCGCGAAGAAGAAGAGCCCGAGGACCGGCGCACCCAGCACGAGGCCGAGCGCGAACTGGTCGAGCCGCGCCTCGTTCAGCACCCGTCCCCCCATCGCGTAGAGCCCGAAGAAGCGCAGCTCCGCCAGCGCCGCGAGGCTGCCCGACCGGCCCGGCCGCCAGCGCGCGGCCAGCGCGGTGACGACGAGCGCCACGAAGGAATTCACGATCTGCGACAGGACCAGCGCCCAGAGCGCGTGGCCCGTCAGCACGAGGCCGAGGCAGACGAGCGCGCCGATGCCGTTCGCGAGCGTCGAGCGGAGCGCGGTGTAGCGGAACTGCATCCGCCGCGCGACGAGCGAGGTCGGCACCGCCGCCGCCGCGTCGAAGAGGATGCGGAGCGCGAGGACGGGCAGGATCGCGGCGAGCACGTCCGTGCCGAGCCATTCGGCCAGCAGCGGCGCGCCGAGCGCGAGCGCGGCATAGAGCGCGACCGCCACCCCGATCGTCGCCCGGAACACGGCGTCGAGATGCGCGGGGCGCAGGTCGCTCCTCTGGATGATGGCTTCGCCGAAGGCCGCCGGCACGGCCATCGAGGCGATGGCGACGACCGCCGCGGCCAGCGCGACCGCGCCGAATTCCGCCGGCGTGAGCACGCGCGAGGTGACGAGGAAGACGCCGAGCGCCAGCGCCGTCGACACCGCCACGGCGAGCAGGTTCCACGCCACGCCCGCCACCGAGGCGCGCGTCCGCCGCGCGCCCAGATGCGCGAGGTCCTCGACGGTGGTGTCGGTCGCGGCCACTCCGCGCCTCAGTACGAGCCGCGCGCGCCCAGCACGACCGGCACGGTCCGCGCGAGGATCGCGAGGTCGCCCGCGAGGCTCCAGTCCGTCACGTAGCGCGCGTCGAGGCTGACACGGGCCTCGTAGGTCGTGTCGCTCCGGCCGCTGACCTGCCAGAGCCCGGTGATCCCCGGCCGCGCCGAGAGGTAGTGGACCGCCCGGCTGCCGTAGCGCGACAGCTCGCGCGCGACGACGGGGCGGGGCCCGACGAGGCTCATCTCGCCGCGCAGCACGTTGAGGAGCTGCGGCAGCTCGTCGAGGCTGTACTCCCGCAGGACGCGGCCGGCCGGCGTCACCCTGGGGTCGCGGCGGAGCTTGCGCGTCTCGTCCCACTCGCGGGCGGCTTCGGGGTCGGCGGCGAGGTGCGCGCGCAGCACCTCCTCGGCGTCCACGCACATCGTGCGGAACTTCAGGCAGCGGAAGCTGCGTCCGCCGAGGCCGACGCGCTCGTGCCCGAAGAACACGGGGCCCGGCCCCGAGGCGCGGACGATGAGCGCCGTGAACAGGAAGAGCGGCGACAGGACCGCCAGCGCGAAGCCCGCGATGACGATGTCCGCGGCGCGTTTCACGGCGCCCCCAACGGCCTTCTTTTCCGGAAGCCGCGCCGCGCCCTGCTGGGGCACGGTCATGGCGGCGCTCGTGTCGGTTTCGATACAAGCGCCCTGGTCGACGAGCGACATGGCCCAATCCTCCGTTGGGCCCCCACCGAGGGGACTCATCGCACAGTCCCTTTCGCGAATGCAGCGAATTTTATGTGTCAGCCCGCGCGACCGGCAGGCTTCCGCCGTGCGCATTGGGTTTTTCCGTGCCGCGGCGCAGAATCGGGGCCCTGTGCCCCCTTGGTTCGCGCGACATCTGGGGGCACTGGCGCCCCTTGTCGCAGGATGTTGCGGTGCCCCCCCTTCGTCGGCGGATTCATGCACGCCTGGCGTGGGCTGCCCAAGGAAACGGCGCTCTGCCTGTTTCGTGGGACACTTCTGCACGGATTTCCGAGGGCTTAACCCGCGAGCCGCCCCTCGGCCGACGGGGCGATTCCCGGCGGCCCGGGCAGGACGGGCGCAAGGCGCCCGGCAAGCTCGCCGGGGGTCAGCCGGAAGTCGGCGGCCGGCCGCGCGAGGAGGCCCGACGACACCGCCCGCAGCCGGTCCGGACCCAACGCCTCGAGCAGCGTCGCGAGGGCGCCCGCCGAGGCCTCGGGGATCGTGAAGCCGAGCCCGTCCCCGGCGACCTTGCGGCCGGTCTCGGTGCCTTCGACCGCGATCGAGGGGCAGCCGAAATAGCTCGCCTCGTAGATGCGGTTGGGCAGGAGCCAGTCGCTGTTCCCGCCCGCCTGCCAGAGGTCCTGCGCCCAGACCGCGTCGCAGCCCGCGTAGATCGCGGCGAGGTCGTCCGGGTAACGGTAGGCGCCCATGCGGCGGATGTTCCTGTGGGCGGCGAGAACCGCATCGAACTCCGGCAGGGCATGGGCATGGACGTTGCCATGACAGCGGATCTCGATCCGCGGTCCGAAGTGCCGCGCCACGCCCGCGAGGATCGCGAGGCTCCGCGCGCAGCGCAGCGACCCGACCCAGCCCAGAACCAGCGGCGCGCCGGGCTTGCGCGGCGGCGGTCGAACGGGGCGGGGCAGGGCGTCCGTGCCGGTCCAGAGCTTGTTCTCCAGAAGCGCCACCGGCGTCGCGATGCGCTGGACCGGCTCGAAGTAGCCGCGCAGGAAGCCGGGCGAGGAGAGGATGACGAGATCGCTCGCCGCGAGGACCCGCCGCTCGACCCACCGCATCGCGGCGCCGAGCGCGTCCGCCCGGGTGAAGAGGCCGTGGATGTCGAGGCATTCGTAGACGAGGCGCGCCTCGCGCGGCCCCGCGAGCCGCCGCATCGCGAGCGCGAGGAGCGCCATGTCGATGTTGCGCGCGATACAGACGTCGCTGCCCCGCAGGATCGCCCGGTTCCGCCAGACGCGCGGGATAGCGCGCATGAGCCGCCAGAGGCGCAGGAGATACCGCCGGTTGCTCGACGGGCCGAGCGGAAGGTCGGGCCAGTCGGGCACGAAGCGGGCGTTCATGTTGTCCCGCCGGAAGGAGACGGAGGCCACTTCGTGCCCGAGGCTGCGGATGCTCTCGATCCGGCGGATCTGCGCCGCCTCCGCGATGTCGAAGGCGAAGAACACCACGCGGGCGCTGCGCGTCTCCTCGGGGCGCGGAAGGGGGCTGGTGTCCCCGCTGGGGCCGGGCATCCGCCCGGTTCCGCCGCTCAGGCCGCCTCCGCCCGGCGCAGGATGCCGGCGGACGCCTCGGCCAGCGCGGCCACCGCGCGGCGGCGATAGTCGGCGTAGG
>NZ_JBQLZP010000598.1:0-2820 GCF_052168335.1 Roseicyclus sp.
CGGCCGAGGCATCGAAGCCGCAGGCGACGACGATGGCGTCGGGTTCGTAGGCCGAGAGCGCGGGCATCACGATCCGCTCCATCGCCTCGACGTAGCAGGCGTGCCCGCCTCCCGGCGGGAGCGGGATGTTGATGTTGTGATGCTCGCCCGCGCCGGTGCCATGGTCGGCGGCGTCGCCCGTGTCGTAGGGATAGTTCCGCTCCTGGTGGAGCGAGAGGGTCAGCACGTCGTCGCGGTCGTAGAAGATCGCTTCCGTCCCGTTGCCGTGGTGGACGTCCCAGTCCACGACAGCCACGCGGCTCGCGAGGCCCGCCGCGAAGGCCGCCTCGACCGCGATGGCGATGTTGTTGAGCAGGCAGAAGCCGTTGGGGAAATCCGGCAGGCAATGGTGCCCCGGCGGGCGCGACAGGGAATAGGCGTTGGACAGATCGCCCCGCAGGACCGCGAAGAGCGCTTCCTTCGCCAGCCCCGCCGACAGCCGCGCGATGTCGTAGCCGTCCGGCCCGAAGGGCGCGCGCAGGCCCAGCTCGCCCCCGCCCTCGGCCGCGGCGGCGCGGAACGCCTCGACGTAGTCGGCGGTGTGGACGCGCAGGAGATCCTCCTCCGTCGCCGGCTCGGCCCCCCGCGTGTCGAGCGCGCGCCAGAGGCCCGTCACCTCCATCAGGTTCTTCAGCCGCCGCTTCGTCTCGGGGTTCTCGGGCAGGCCGCCGCCCACCGCGGGCTGGACGAGCCCCCCCACCGGCAGGAGAAAGGTGAAGTTGCCGCCCGAATGCCAGAAGCAGCGCTCGTCCCAGAAGAAGCCCGTCGCCATGTCTCTCCCCCGTATGTCTCTCTCCCGTGTTTTCCGGGGACTATGGCAGGCGCCTTCGGCCTTGAACACCGGTCAAGGCCCGGAGCCGCTACTTCTGCGACGGCACCAGCCGGTAGACGCCTTCCGGCAGGTCGAGGGCGGCGGCGAGATCCTGAAGCTGCGCCAGCGACAGCGTGATCTTCTGCACCCGGTCCGTGCGCGGGTCGAGCTGTTCGATGGTGATGCACTCGGCGAAGGCCGTGATGGTCACGTCCTCCTGCAGGGGCGCCTCGCCCTCGTCCACGAGGGTGACGACGGTGGCGTCGAAGTCGTGCTCGATGGTGAACATGCGCCCGAGCCTAGGGGCGCGGTCCCTCTCCCGCAAGCGCCATGCGCCGGAGGTGGCGGCGGTAGAGCCAGGGCGCCGCGACCCGGTTGTAGCCGAGCTCGGCGAGATGCCGGACGCCCGGCACCCGCACCAGCCACGCGAGCCAGCGATAGCCCGGAAGCGCCGCCCAGATCCGCGCGAAGGCCTCGACGCCCGAGACGACGCGCCCGTCGGGCAGGCGCGCGTGCATCCGCCGCATCGCCTGGTCGGGCGTGAGCCGCCAGCCGCCGAGGTCGGCTGCGTTCAGGTCCTCGAAGACGAGGGCGGCGCCCGACGCCTCGGCCCGCGCGCGGTAATGCGCGATCTCGGCGCGGCAGATCGGGCAGGCATGGTTGTAGAGGATGCGGATGACGCTCATGGGCGAGAGGCTAGTGCCCAGGCCACGGCCCGCCAGTCCGCGCGGCGCCCTGCCGCGCCCCGGGCGGAATTGCCGCTGGACCTGAGGGCCGCAGGCGGTCAGGCTCACCGGGCTGCCCTTGCCCCGAGAATCCCGCCTCCGAGACAGCTTCGATGCGCGCCGCCCTCCGCCTTGCCCAGATGCTCGCCGCGACCGCGCTTCTTTCGGCCTGCGCAACGCTGCCGGCGCCCGAGGCGGCCGCACCCGCGACGGCGCCGCGCCAGCCCGCGATCTCCCCCGACATCTTCCTCGCGGTCGCGGGCGACGTCGAGCCGGTCGCCGAGGCGCTCTGCCGGGCCGAGACGCCGGACCAGGACTGCGACTTCGCCATCCTCGTCGACCGCGACCCACGGGTGCCCGCCAACGCCTTCCAGACGCTCGACCGCAACGGGCGTCCCGTCATCATCCTGACCCTCGGCCTCATCGCGATCCTCGACAATCCCGACGAGCTGGCCTTCGTCATCAGCCACGAGGCCGGGCACCATATCGCGCGCCACATCCCCGAGCAGCGCCGCTCCGCCGCCGAGGGGGCCCGCGTCTTCGGCGAGATGGCCATGGCAGGCGGCGCAGACCGGCGCACCGTCGCGCGGGCGGCCGAGCTCGGCGCCTTCGTCGGCGCGCGCACCTATTCCCGCTCGGCCGAGCTCGAGGCCGACGCGATCGGGACGGTCATCGCCTTCCGCGCGGGCTACGACCCCGAGAACGGGGCGCGCCTGTTCTCGCGGCTGCCCGACCCGGAGATGCCGCTGCTCTCCACCCACCCGCCGAACGCCGAGCGCATGGCGGTGGTGCGCCGCACGCTGGCGAGCCTCCGCGGCCGCTGAGGCCGCTTGATCTGCGTCAAGGCGCGCGCCGCGCCGCGGCGTCACGATCGCCCCGAACGATCCGCCATTGTCCGGGGAGCCGCCGATGCAGGGTGACAAGACGCTGAAGACGCATGAGGCGCTGATGGACCGGATGGCCCGGACCCTCGGCGCCGATCTCGACGAGGCGGAACTGCGCGGCGAGCTTGCGCCCGAGATCCGCCACGCGATGCTCCTGTCCTGCACCGGCTGCTCGGACCCCGCGGGTTGCGCGCACTGGCTCGACACCCACGAGCGCGCCGAGGCCGCGCCGGGCTATTGCCGCAACGGCTCGGTCCTCGCCGACCTCGCCCGCCACGACTGAGGCGGGCCATGAGCCAGGACCGGGTGCGCCCCCTCGGCGACGAGAAGCGGCATTACTGGCTCGCGCTCGGCATGGCGC
>NZ_JBQLZP010000599.1:0-8163 GCF_052168335.1 Roseicyclus sp.
CGCGGACAGCGTCTGCCGCGTGAGGCACCACCACTGGCTGCCCAGATGCGGGGTGATCCCCTCCGGCAGCGTGCGGCGATAGCCCACCAGGCGCTGAAGCTCCACGTAGCGGTCGAAGAGAAAGCGCTGCCGCTTCCACGACCAGGGAAAGCGGAACTCGAACCGCTCCTCGTTGAGGCCGCCGACGGTCCAGTCCACGTCCCGGATCGTCACGCTCTCGATGAAGTCGGTCATCGGCCGCGCGGCGAGATAGGCGCGCAGGTCGTCGACGGGCCGGAGCGGCAGGCACGAGCCCGAGGCGAGGTAGACGTGCCGCACGGCGGGATACTCGGCCAGCATCACCTCGCTCGCCGTCTGGCTGGCGGCGACGAGTGACCAGGTTCCCCATTCGCAGCGCCGCCGCTTGCAGAAGCGCACGTTCTCGAGGTCGGCGAGCGACTCCCGGAACTCCTCGAACCGACCCCGCGAGACCGAGCGGTCGACATGGATCACCACCGGACAATCTCGCTCGGCCCAGTGGCGGGCGACCTGCGCCGCACGGTTGAGCGCGGTGTGGCAGAGCATGATGAAGCCCAGCGTGCTCATGCCCAGTTGCCCTTGGACATGAGCCCGAGGATCTCGAGCTGGCGCCAGTTGATGTATCGCTCCGACCAGCGCGTCCAGAGGTCGGGGTTCTTGTTCAGGCCCTCGTAATAGGCCTTGTATTCGGCGCTGGCGGCGTAGTGCTGGCGGCGCTCGAGCTCCTCGGCGGCCTTGTCGGCGAAGGAGGCGATGAACTTGGCGTGGAGGAGCACGCCCGAGGTCTTCTCGCCCCCCCATTCGTCGAACACGAGGTTCAGCCCGCGCGGCAGCAGCATGTGCGTCGAGCTCGCGTAGGCGAAGCCCTTCTGCCAGCGCACCAGCGGGATCTTGTTGAGCGCGGGCGCCTTCTCGGGCGTTTCGCCGAAGAACATCCGCGCGCGGGGACCGCCCTGAATCCACAGGTTCCCGTAGGTCCAGTTCCGCTCGATCATGTAGTTTCCGGAGTCGAACCAGCAGGCCACCTCGAACGGGTTCTGCCCTTCGCCGCAGCCATGCGCCGTGATCGGTCCTTTCGGATACATGTCGAGGACCATGGCCCCGAAGCTCTTGATCGAGGAGGATTCGAGCCAGTCGCAGAGCGCGGGGATCGGCCGCGTGTCCGAGAACGGGTAGACGAGAAACTCGTCGGGATCGACCGTCAGGCACCAGTGCCCCGTCCCGTGGAGCCGCAGGAGCCGGTTCATCCAGTCCATGCCGAAGCGCGCGCGCTTGTAGCTGTCGGGCGTGGTCCAGACCGAGCAGTCAGGCTGTTCGGCCAGGTACTCGCGCGAGCCGTCGTCGCTGTCGTTGTCGACGAAGAGGAAGTGCGAGACCCCGTGGTCGCGGTAGTAGGACAGGAAATACTTGAGGCGCGGCCGCTCGTTCCGCAGCGTGGAGAAGCACAGCACGTCCGACGGACGGATCGCGTCCGTCCGGTCGGCAACCGGCAGGAGGGACATCCCCTTCCGCCAGGCGCGAACCAGGTACTTCTTGCGCTCCAGTCGCAAGGCGTAGCGCTGCACCGCCTTCATTCACGGCCTTTCCGCCCGATCCCGCAGCGCCGCAAGCGCCGCGGATACCCGTACAAAGTGCTCCTGCCATTCGGGCGCTTCGCTCGGGAAGGTCCGTGACCGCCCGATCGTGCCCGACATTAGTTTTATTATCGTTTCCGCCCAAGAATAGCCGTCGGCGGGCTCCACGTAAACGGCATGTGAACCGAGATGTGCCCGCAGGACCGGCAGATCCGAACAGACGGGCAGCGCGCCGTGGGCCAGCGCCTCCCACGGGGGCAGGCCGAAGCCTTCGGCGAGGCTCGGGTAGAGCAGCGCGTCGGCGCGGCGGAGCTGGTCGGCGAGCGCCGCCTCCGAGGCCGCGAGGTGCAGGAAGACCGACCTGCCGAAGAGCGGATGCGCCTCGATCGCCCGCCGGATCTCCGCGCCCTTCCAGCCTTCGTTGCCGAGGATGTGGAGGGTCGGCATGGGCTCCGCGCCCCGTGTCTCCGCCAGATGCGACCAGGCGGCGAGGATCGTGGCGTGGTTCTTGCGCGGCTCGAGCGTGCCGACCATGACGCAGCGCCCGCGTTCCTTCGGCCCCGCGGCTGCGGGCGGCGGCACGCCGATGGGGGCGGCGACGATCCGGGGCCGGCGGGGCAGGTCGCGCCACTGGGCCTCGAGCGCGGCCCGCGTATCCTCCGACACCGCGACGGCGAGCGTCGCATGAGCGGCGACGGTGCCGAGCTTGCGGGCGAAGGCTTCGGGCTGGTCGGGCGGAACGAGCTCGGGATGCAGGATCGGGATCAGGTCGTGGACGAGGACCGCGACCGCGCAGCCCGAGGCTTCGAGCGGCCCGAGCGTCCGGCGCGACAGGTTCGCGTGCCCGGCGTTCACGTAGACCCCGGGCCGATGCCGCCGCACCATCGCCCCCAACCGCCAGGACAGGCAGCGGTCGACGGCGAGGGGCCTCAGCGTCGCTTCGACCCTGTGGCGAGGACGGCCCCCGCGCCCTGCGATGCGCGACAGGAAGTCGGCCGGGCCCGGTGGCACCTCGCCGCGGACCATCGCGACGAGCCTGCGCATCCCGTCGGGTCCGAGCAGGAGGAACCCCCGCGTCGTCCGGCAAAGCGCCATGACGCGGGGATTGACGCTCAGGAGATGCCCGGCCCAGGCGAGCTCCACACGGTCGATGCCGGTGGGTGCACCCCGCGCCGCGCGCGTGAGGCTGCGGGTCATGTCGAGCCAGACGATCTCGCGCCCGAGCGCGTCGTCCGGCCGCCCGGTCATCGCGGGAACGTCACTGGGCGGCGTTGCGCACCGACATCAGGTCGGTGAGGAAATCCGTGAACTCCTCGCGCAGGTCGTCGCGGGCGAGGCCGAAGGCGACGGTCGCCTGGAGGAACCCGGCCTTGGACCCGCAGTCGAAGCGCTGCCCGCGGAAGCGGAAACCGTAGACGTTGTCCGAGGTCTCGATCTCGCGCGCGATGGCATCGGTGAGCTGCAGCTCGCCGCCCGCGCCCGTCTTGATCTTGCTGAGGTTGGTCATGACCTGCGGGCTGAGGATGTAGCGGCCGATCACGGCGAGGTTCGACGGCGCGCTGCCGGCGGAGGGCTTCTCGACCATGCCCTTCACGGACACGACGGAACCCATGTCCTCCTTGATGTCGAGGATGCCGTAGGCGTTCGTCTTGCTCTCCGGCACTTCCATCGCGGCGACCATGTTGCCGCCGATCTCCGCATAGGCTTCGACCATCTGCTGGAGGCACGGGGTATCCGCCGCGATCACGTCATCGGGCAGGATGACCGCGAAGGGCTCGTTCGAGAGGAGGCGCCGCGCACACCAGACGGCGTGGCCGAGGCCCAGCGCCCGGTGCTGACGGATATAGGCGATGGCGCCGGATTCCATGTTGGTGGACTTCAGCGTCTCGAGGAGGTCGGTCTTGCCCTTCTTGCGAAGCTCGCTCTCGAGCTCGGGCGAATGGTCGAAATAGTCCTCGAGCGCGGACTTGCCGCGGCTGGTGACGAAGATGAATTCCCGGATGCCGGCGGCCCGCGCCTCGTCGATCGCGTACTGGATCAGCGGGCGGTCGACCAGCGTCATGATCTCCTTGGGGATCGACTTCGTCGCGGGAAGGAACCGCGTTCCCAGACCCGCGACCGGGAAGATCGCCTTCGTGACCCGTTTCTTCATCATTACCTCGCCTGCAAGCGCACACGCCGAGGACGGCCTGCCGCCGACCCCTCTTGCGGTGTGAATGTTACCGAATCAACTTCGGCCTTGGAACTGCACATTTCGACCATCCCGGAACCTTATGGCGTTGATGCGGCGCAATTCCGCTGAAACTCTGGAGGCGTATCGCCACGGTTGCAACCGCGGTCGCGTGCGGTCCGAACGCCCGTAGAGCCCGCCCTCCTGCTCCCACCAACCGCCGTCGGTGAACCGGACACGGTGCGCCCGTGGGCTGGGCTCGAGAAGGAAAAGGCTGACGCGGGCGCCGTCGGCGACCAGCCGCTGCGCCTCCGCCCGCAGCGCCCCGGCACGGTGGCGCCAGTCCGACAGCACCACGTCGGTGTCCGACGGCGCGTCGAACAGGCTCGAATAAGCCAGATCGACACTGAATCCGCCGGTTTCCGCGACACTCCGTGCGCGGCCTTCCTCGATACCGTCGCGCAGGCTCTCGAGCAGGCGACGCATCTCCTTGAGCCCGAGCTTCCGCCTGCGGACGAGGCGGAACAGGCGGTCGTACTGGTCCTGACCGAGCTGGACGAGGGCCGCCTCCATCTCCTCGGTCGCATGCTTGCGCAGGAATGCCGCCGTCGAGGCGCCGACGTCGCGGAGGTCGAGCGGCACCCGGTCGGCGTCGCGCCGGACGCTGGCGGCGAAGGCGTGATGCACGACGGCGCCGGGAACCCAGGCCGTGGCCAGACCCGCCCGCGCGAGACGGAGCGCCATGTCCGTGTCATCGAGGTAGAAGCGGAAGGCGGGGTCGAAGCCGCCGAGATCGTGCAGCACCTGCCTGCGGAAGACCATGTTGGTCCCGTGCAGCTTGCGACACTGTTCCGGCCCCGGTTCGGAGGCCATCGGCTGATCGCGGCCGAGCCTGTCCACCGCGACGGGCCCCCATTGCAGGGAAATCCCGTTTCGCCCAAGGACCGGACCCGTCGCTGCCGCGAGAGACGGCTCTCCGTCGAAGGCCGTCACCATCGCATGGGCCCAGGTCGGCTCGGGCACGGCATCGTCGTCCACGAATCCGACGAGATCGCCCGCCGCGCGCGCGACGCCGGCATTCCGTGCCTCGGCGAGGTTCGGAGGATCCTGGAGCGCGGTCTTCAACCGCCCTGCGAAGGGGAGGTCCGACAGCGCCGCCAGCCCCTCGGCATCGGCGACGACGACGAGCTCGAGGCGCGGGACCGCCGACTGCGACAGCCCCAGGATGCACCGGCGCAGCGCGCGGGGCCGGCCATGGCTGGCCACCACCACGCTCAGCGACGGCGCCTCGGTCACGGAAGGCCCATCTCGGCCAGCATCGCCTCGATCCGCGGAATGTCCTCGGGGTTGTTCAGCTCCCAGAACTTCCGCCCCCGCGCCTCGACCTCGACGCAGAGGACGCGGTGCCCCGCCTCGAGGAAGCGCAACTGCTCCAGCCCCTCGAGGCTTTCGAGCGGGCCGACCGTCCAGTCGGGATAGGCGTGCAGCGCCCAGGGTCGGTAGGCATAGACGCCGACATGGTGGAAGACGGGCGTCGGCTCGTCCGCGCCGTACTCCGCGGAGGTGAAGGGGATCACCTCCTTCGAGAAGTAGAGCGCGCGCATCTCGCTGTCGCAGACGGCGGTGGTGGCGCCGACGCGACCAGCCTTGCGGTCGGCCTTGAGCGCGGAGAGCGTCTCGCCGTCGCAGCGCAGGATCGGCGTGGCCAGCGCGGCCTGGCTGTCGCGCCTGAGACCGTCGACCAGCGCCTCGAGGAACCAGGGCGGGGTCAGCGGCGCGTCGCCCTGGAGGTTCACCACCATCCCGACATCGCCGCCGAGAAGGCCCAGCGCCTCGGCGCAGCGTTCGGTCCCGTTGCGGCAGCGGTCCGAGGTCATCAGGACTTCGGCCCCGAAGCCCCGCGCGTGCCCGGCGATCCGGTCGTCGTCCGTCGCGACGTAGACGGCATCGAAGCAGGACACGTCCTGCGCGGCGCGCCAGCTCCGCTCGATCAGGCTGCGGGCCTCGCCGCCAGCGCCGCGCAGCATGGCGAGCGGCTTGCCCGGATAGCGGACCGAGGGGTAGCGGGCGGGAATGATGCAGACGACGCTCATGGGGTCACGGAGGCTCAGGGCTGGCGGAGATCGACGCCGGGCGCGTGCGCGATGAAGAAGCCGTTGGCGAAGCCGGGCTTGCCGTAGGCGAATGGCGCGTGATCCTCGAAGCGGACCATGCGGCCGCCGGCGCCCCGCAGCACCGCGTCGCCCGCCGCCGTGTCCCACTCCATCGTGCGCCCGAGGCGCGGGTAGAGGTCGGCCTCGCCGGTTGCCACCAGGCAGAACTTGAGCGAGCTTCCCGCGCTGCGGAGGTCGGCCACGTCGTACTTGCCGATATAGGCGTCCGTGGCGGCGTCGCGGTGCGACTTGGACGCGACGACGAAGAGCGCCGCGTTGTCCGGCGCCCGGACGGAGATCGGCGTGACCTCGCCCGGCGTCGCGGGGTCGAAGGGTCCGGCCTCCTCCACGCTGGTCCCATCGGCGGTCGTGTAGAAGAGGCGCCCCTTCGCGGGCGCATAGACGACGCCGCGGACCGGAACGCCGGCCTCGACCAGCGCGATGTTCACCGTGAAGTCGCCCCGGCGCTGCACGAATTCCTTCGTGCCGTCGAGCGGATCTACGATGAGGAAGGTCGCGGCCTCGAGGCCGTGGCTGTCGGCCTGTTCCTCGGTCACGAGCGCGATGTCCGGGAACGCGGCGCGCAGGCAGGCGGAAATCAGCGCATCGGCGGCTTCGTCCGCCGCCGTCACCGGGCTGGCGTCGGACTTGGCGCGCACGTCGAAGTCCTCGGAATCATAGACTTCCATGATCCTTTCGCCGGCGAGGATGGCGGCGCGCCTCAATTCGACCATCAGTCGCGCGTAATCCATTTCAAAACCTTCCTGTGCCGCAATTGAACCGGTGTCGCCCCCGCGTTATCGTGCGCGCGCGCTCCGGCGGCAAGGGCAAGGCTGTTCCTGCCGCGCCCCGCGACGCGCGAGAGCCCACGAAGCGGCCGCCAAGAGCCACACACCGAGCAGGCCCGGATGTTCCAGACCGCCAGACCGACGACCACACGCGCGCTTGTCTTCAGCATGCTGGAGGTGACCTATCACGCGACGGTGCGGAAGGTCCGCAAGACGCATGGCAACGCCATCCTCGCCATCGGCATGAGCCTGATGCAGAGCGTGATGTTCCTGGCCGCATTCTACCTGATGTTCACGTTCCTGGGCACGCGCGGGGCCGCGATCCGGGGCGACTTCATGCTCTACCTGCTGTCGGGGATCTTCCTCTACCTCGTCCACATCCAGGCCCTGCAGGAGGTGATGCGGGCGGAGAACTCGACATCCCCGATGATGCAGCACGCGCCCATGAACACGTTGGTGGCGATCCTCTCCTCTGCCTTCTCGATCCTCTACATCAAGACGATCAGCCTACTGGTGATCCTGTTCCTGCTGCACACGGTGATCCAGCCGATCACGATCCACGACTGGTCGGGGGCGTTCATGATGTACCTGCTGGCCTGGGGCTCGGGCTGCGCGCTGGGGCTGATCCTGATGGCGGCGAAGCCGTGGGCCCCCGACGTGGTGACGATCATCCAGATGGTCTATGTCCGCGCGAACATGATCGCCTCGGGCAAGATGTTCGTCGCCAACATGATGCCGGGCTTCATGATCGACCTCTTCGACTGGAACCCGCTGTTCCACATCATCGACCAGGCGCGCGGCTTCACCTTCGTCAACTACTTTCCGCACCACACGAACTGGGAATACCCGCTCTACGCGACGCTGGTGCTGATCCTTCTGGGCATGATGGGCGAATTCTACACCCGCAAGCGCGCTTCGGCGAGCTGGGACGCCGCGCGCTAATCCACGACCCGGAGCGTCAGGTTGATGCGCCCGCCTTTCGGCAGGAGGGTGGAGCTGCCCGAACGGATGCGGTCCACGCCGTGAAAGGCGAGGCGGGCCGGGCCCGCGAGGATGGCCACGTCCCCCGATCTCAGCCAGACGGATTTCGTGGGTCCGCCGCGCCCGGTCCCGCCGACGCGGAAGAGGGCCTCGTCCCCGAGCGAGATCGAGACGACCGGCTGTCCGAAATCCGCCTCGTCCCGGTCCTGGTGGAGGCCCATGCGCGCCTCCGCGTCGTAGAAGTTCACGAGACAGCACTGCGGCGCGCGCGCCTCGGGCACGACACGGCGCCAGAGGTCCAGCGCGATGGGCGGGATCGGCGGCCAGTCGATGCCCTCGGGATGCCGCGTCTCGTAGCGGTAGCCGCGGCGGTCCGAGACCCAGCCGAACCGCCCCGCCGAGGTCATCCTGACCGACATCGGCCGGCCCCGCGCCGTGACCGGACGGAACAGCGGCGCGGCGCGGACGACCGCCCGGAC
>NZ_JBQLZP010000600.1:0-9324 GCF_052168335.1 Roseicyclus sp.
GATCACCAGCATGTTCTCGCCCTCGTAGAAGCAGTCCACGGGGCACACCTCCACGCAGTCCGTGTATTTGCAGGCGATGCAGTTCTCGGTCACGACATAGGTCATGGACACCCTCGGCTGGTCGTTCGTCCCGGTCTGCTACGCGAGGCACCCCTGCGATGCAAGGCGCGGCCATGCCGCAGCGGACCGGCTGGTCTGTCAGGCAAGTGTAAACTCAAGTTGACAGTTTGCAAGAGCCCTCGGCACGCCGTTTCGCCGCAGGCTCAGTCCTCGGGATCGCGCAGCCGGTCGAGCGCGCGGCGGTCCTTCCCGGTCGGGCGCGGACCGGCCCGAGGCTCGGCGGAGGCAGCCGGTTCGAGGTCCTCGTAAAGCTGCTGCGCCTCGGTCGCGGGACCGCGCCGCACGCCCAGCGCCGTGATCCGCACCACGCGGATCGCGCGGCCCTGCGCGAAGGTCAGGACGTCGCCCGCCCCGACCGAGGCCGCGGGCTTCACCGCCCTGACCCCGTTCACGCGCACGCCGCCCTCGCCCACGATCCGCGCGGCGAGGCTGCGCGTCTTGAAGAAGCGCGCCTGCCAGAGCCAGCGGTCGAGGCGGTCGGTCTGGCGCGACGTATCGGTCAGGAGCGCCTCAGGTCCGGTCCTTCAGCGCCGCGAGGACGGCGAAGGGATTGTCAGGATCGATGCGCGCGGGCTTTTCTGGCCGGGCGGTGTAGGTGCGGGGCTTGTCGTCCTGCCCCTTGCCGCCGTGGGGCTTGCCGCCCTTGCCTTTGGGCTTGCCGCGGGGACGGTCGCCCCGCTCGCCCTCGCTGCGGGGCCGGTCGCCCCGCTCGCCGCCACCATGCTGCTTCTTGCCGCGCGGACGGCCGCCTTCGCCGTCGGCGCGCCGCTGCGGGCGGTCGCCGCCGCGGCGGCGGGGCGCCCAGATGAAAGTGTAGAAGACTTCCATCTCGACGGCGGCCTCCTCGCCCGGGGCCTGGCCGGGAACCTCCGTCGGGATCTCGACCGGCGTCTCGTCGGGCTGGTCGGCCGGTGTCTCGGCGGGCGGCGCGGGCGGCGTCTCGTCGGGCTGCTCGACGGGCATCTCCTGCGGCGTCGGGTCGGGCGTGTCCGCCCCCTCGAGCCCGGTCGGCGCATCGGCCGGCAGCGTGCCCGCGAGCGTCTCGTCCATCGTCTCGGGTGCGCCGTCGGCGGCGGCGGGTTCCACCACGGCGGGCGCCTCGGGCGCGGCCTTCACCTTGGGCCGCTCGCCCCGCTCGGCCTTGTAGCCGAGGCCGCCCATCAGGTCCGCGAACTGCTCGAGCGTGAGGCCCGTGATCGACAGCATGTCCGCGCTCGCCTCGAAGCCGCCGCGCGTGTCCTTGCCGCGCAACATGTCGGCCAGGCGCTCGAGCATGTCGATGCGGATCGCGCGCGAGGCGGCGGGCCGATAGCCCGACATGAGGTAGTAGCCCTCGGGCCGGTCGGTCTCGTGCGGGATGGTCACGAGGCCCGGCGGCGGGCTCTCGGGGATCGCGTCGAGTCCCTTGCCCAGCGCCCAGAGCGCGAGCCGCAGCCGCGTCGGCGCGGGCTTCAGCAGCAGCGGCAGGAAGATCGTGAACTGGCCGAAGCGCACGCCGTGCTTGCGCAACTGGCCCCGCGCCTCCTGGTCGAGCGACTTGATGTCCCCGGCGATCTCGGACCGGGGCACGATGCCGTAGCCCTCCACGAGGCGGAACGCGACGCCGCGCGCCAGCCCGGTGATCGCCTCGTCGCGCGCCATGTTCAGCATCGGCTCGAAGAGCGCGGCGATCTTGCGGTCGACGAAGTGCTGGAGGCGGCGCTGCACCTTCTGGATCACCTCGGCGCCTGCGTCGTCCTCGACGAAGGCCTCGGCGGTCGGCTTCAGAGGCTCGGGGCCCTGCACGAGGCGGCCGACGGCGATCTCGCCCCACATGAGGCCGCCCTGCTCGGTCATCTCGAAGGCGGTGTCGGGCGCGTTGTACATGCGGTCGGCGCGCAGGTGGAACTCGGGGCGGAGCGCCGCCATCGCGGCCTGCCGCAGCGTCCGCGCCTCGTCCGGGCTCGCCGTTTCGTCCTGGCGGAAGCGGAAGCCCTCGATCCGGCCGAGGACCTGGCCCTCGACGGTCACTTCGCCGCTGTCTGTCACCTCGGCCACAAGGCTCTCCTTCTGCTTCAACCGGCGCAGAAGCACGGAGGTGCGCCGGTCGACAAATCGCTGCGTCAGCGCGCCGTGCAGCGCATCCGACAGGCGGTCTTCTACGGCACGGGTCGCCTCGCGCCAATGGCTTTCGTCGTCGACCCATCCCGTGCGCTGCGCCACATAGGTCCAGGTGCGGATATAGGCGAGGCGCTTGGACAACGTGTCGATGTCGCCTTCGGTTCGATCGATCCGCTTCACCTGCCGCGCGAGCCAGTCGTCGGGCACGCGCCCGAGGTCGTGCAGGAACTCGAAGATCCGGCCGAGGAGGTCGGCGTGCTCGGCATGGCTGATGCCGCGGAAATCGGGGATGCGGCACACGTCCCACAGAAGCCGCACGTCGCGGGCCGAGCCCATGCGGCCGGCGATCTCGCCCCGATCCGCCAGCGCCTTCAGCGCCATGAGGTCGTCCGCCTCCCGCGCGCGGGTCAGCCAGTCGTCCTCGGTCCGCTCCTCGAGCGAGGCGACGAGGCGGTGGAGCGAGCCGAACTCGAGCGCGGAATTCCGCCACTGGAGCTTGCGCACCGGGGCGAAGCGGTGGCTCATCACCGCCTCGGCCACGTCCTCGTCGAGGGGCGGCGCCTCGCCGGTCACGCCGAAGGTGCCGGGATTGGTGTGCCGCCCCGCCCGGCCCGCGATCTGCGCCAGCTCGTTCGGCGCGAGGTCGCGCATCCGCCGCCCGTCGAACTTCCGCAGGCCCGAGAAGGCGACGTGCCGGATGTCGAGGTTCAGGCCCATCCCGATGGCGTCGGTCGCCACCAGCACGTCCACGTCGCCGTTCTGGTAGAGCTCGACCTGCGCGTTCCGGGTGCGCGGGCTGAGCGCGCCCATGACGACGGCGGGGCCGCCCTTCTGGCGGCGCAGGAGCTCGGCCATGGCGTAGAGGTTCTCGACCGAGAAGCCGACGATGGCGCTCCGGGGCGGCATCCGGCTGACCTTCTTGGACCCGGTGTAGGTCAGCTCCGACATCCGCTCGCGCCGGAGGAACTGCACGCCCGGCACCAGCGCCGCGATGGCGTTGCGCATCGTGTCCGAGCCGAGGAACAGCGTCTCGTGCAGGCCGCGTGCGTGCAGCAGCCGGTCGGTGAAGACATGCCCGCGCTCGAGATCGGCGCAGAGCTGGATCTCGTCGACCGCGAGGAAGTCGGCGCCGTTGCCGACGGGCATCGCCTCGACCGTGCAGACCCAGTATTGCGTCCGCTCCGGCACGATCCGCTCCTCGCCGGTGACGAGGGCGACGACCGAGGGGCCGCGGAGGCCGACGATCTTGTCGTAGACCTCCCGCGCCAGCAGGCGCAGCGGCAGGCCGATGACGCCCGTGCGATGGGCCAGCATCCGCTCGATGGCGTAGTGCGTCTTGCCGGTGTTGGTCGGCCCGAGGATGGCGGCGACGCGGCCGCGCGTGTCGGGACTGAGGTCCCTCATGGGCGCTCCTTCCGGGGGCCGCGCGTCAGAGCGTGCGGCCCTCCAGCTCCTGCTCGATCCGGCCTATGGCCTCTTCTATGTCCGGGCGGTGCGGATGTATAGCATGCGCCGCGCGGAACGCCTCCAGCGCGGTCTCCATGTCGCCCATCTCCTCGAGCATGATGCCGAGGCCCGTCAGCGCCGCGAAATGCCGTGGCTCGAGCGCGAGGACGCGCTGGATGTCGGCGATGGACTGCCCGTAGGCGCCCATCTGGAAGAGGAGCGTCGCGCGCGCGTTCCAGCCCTCCGCGAAGTCGGGGGCGTGGTCGGTCAGCGCCGTCAGGTGATCGTAGGCCGCCTCGAAGTCCTCCGCCGCCAGCGCCTCGCGGCCGCGCCGCAGCAGGTAGTCGGCCGAGGGCGAGCCCGAACGCGACCAGGCCTCGTAGACCTCGTTCTCCACCACGTCCCAGTTGCGGAGGTCGGGCTGCGAGAGCCGGTCCAGAAGCTCGTCGGCGGAAGGTTGCGCGATTGCAATGGCGGGAATCCCGCACAGGGCTGCCGCGACGACAAGATTGAGCAGAAGGGTGCGAAACGCCATGCTTCACATGTAGCATTTCCGCTCCCGCATTCCATATCAAAGCGCGGTGAACGGCGAAGGGTCGTCATCCGCGAACAAGGACCAGGAGACCAGAGAGACATGAGCAGCGTGATCGATGCGGCCGTCGATGCCATCGCCGAGAAGCTCGGCGGCACGTTCGACGGATCGGCCAAGTTCGTCATCCGCGGCGAGGGCGCCGTGATCGTCGACGGCGCGGGGGTGCGCGCCGCGACCGAGGAGGACGAGGCCGACGTGACCATGACCGCGGATGCGGGCACCTTCCAGGACATTCTGGCGGGCGACCTCAACCCGACCGCGGCCTTCATGTCCGGCAAGCTCAAGCTCGACGGCGACATGGGCACGGCGATGAAGCTCGGCTCGGCGCTGTCGTGATGCTGGTGGCGCCCGTGGTCTCAGGGCCGGTCCCGGCCCCCTTCCTCGGCGAGGTGGCCGAAGGGCCCGAGGGCGCCCGCGCCTGGTGGGTCACGAGCGCGGACGGCACGCGGCTCCGCATGGGCATCTGGCCCGCGGGGCCAAAGGGCACCGTCCTGCTTTTCCCCGGCCGGACCGAGTACATCGAGAAATACGGCCGCGTCGCGCAGGATCTCGCCGCCGCGGGCTGGGGCATGGTGGCCTTCGACTGGCGCGGCCAGGGCCTCGCCGACCGGCCGCGGCACCGTCGCGACATGGGCCATGTCGTCAGCTTCGACGAGTACCGGCAGGACGTCGCGGCCTTCCGCGCAGCACTCGAGGCGCTCGAGGTGACCGGGCCGTTCATGCTCATCGGCCATTCCATGGGCGGCGCGATCGGACTCAGGGCGCTCCACGACGGCCTGCCCGTCGGCGCCGCCGCCTTCACCGGGCCGATGTGGGGCATCCAGATGACCCCGTTCCTCAAGTCGATCTCCGGCATCGTCCTCGGCCTCGCCGGCCCGCTCGGCTTCGGCACGACCTTCGCGCCCTCTACCGGCCCCTGGAAGGCGATGGAGTTCGAGGACAACCCCCTCACCACCGACCGCGAGCAGTTCGACTACATGTCGCGCCAGATCGCGCGCCACCCCGAGCTCGCCCTCGGCGGACCCTCGATCCTCTGGGTCAAGGCCGCGCTCGCGGAGACGCGGACGCTGATGGCCCTGCCCGCCCCCGACGTGCCCGCGGTTACCCTCCACGGCAGCGGCGAGAGCATCGTCGAGGTTTCCGCGATGAAGGCGCGGATGGACCGTTGGCCGGGCGGGCGCCTCGTCGAGGTCGAGGGCGCGCTCCACGAGGTGATGATGGAGACGCCCGTGCGCCGCCGCTTCACGCTCGACACGATCCTGGGGCATTTCGACGAACACGCCTGACGGCGTGAGCGTCGCGCTTGGGTGCAACTTCGCGGTCCCGCGCACGCACGCGCTGGTCCCGACTCCGGCTCTTCTCCCGGCCTTCAGGCAGAAAGCCACGCGCCCCGCGCGCCTCGCGGGTGCCATAAGCGGTGCCCGCGGCTCCGGGCGCTGGCGCTGAACTTCCGCGAAAGCCCGTGCCGTAGGTCCGCCCCCCGGTTCACGCAGCCCCAGGGCGCGGAAATGCCCGCCAGCGGCGACACAGGCCCCGCCCCTCCCCGGCGCCGCCATTGCCGGTCCGGGCGCCCGGGGGCATGGCCCCCGCGGCGCGGCCACGCGGTGTCCCGAAGGGGCGCCCGGGGCCGCGCCGGCCTCCCCTCAGGCGAGGAGGCCGCGGTCGAGCCTCAGCACCCGGTCCATGCGCGCGGCGAGCGCGGGATTGTGCGTCGCGATCAGCGCGGCCATCCCCGTCTCGCGCACCAGCGCCATCAGCACGTCGAAGACCCGGTCCGAGGTCTCGGGGTCGAGGTTGCCCGTGGGCTCGTCGGCCAGGAGGAGGCGCGGCGCGTTGGCGAGCGCCCGGCAGAAGGCGACGCGCTGCTGCTCTCCTCCCGAAAGCGCCGCGGGCCGGTGCGCGGCGCGCGCGCTCAGGCCCACCCGGTCGAGCAGCATCGCCGCCCGCGCTTCGGCCTCGGCGCGGGCAACACCATGGGCGAGCTGCGGCAGGACGACGTTCTCCCCCGCGGTGAACTCGGGCAGGAGGTGGTGGAACTGGTAGACGAAGCCCACGAGCCCCCGCCGCGCCGCGGTCCTGACCCGGTCGGAGGCCGCGCCCACGTCCTGCCCCGCGATGGCGACCGTCCCCGCATCCGCCGTGTCGAGTAGCCCCGCGATATGGAGAAGCGTGGACTTTCCCGCCCCCGACGGCGCCACGAGGCCAACGACCTCGCCCGCGCCGATCTCGGCCGAGGCGCCGCGCAGGACCGCGACCTCGTTCGGGCGGCCGCGGTTGTAGACCTTCTCGATCCCCTCGAGCCTCAGCGCCGGATCACTCATAGCGCAGCGCCTCGACCGGGTTCATCCGCGCCGCCCGCCGCGCCGGGAAGATCGTGACGGCGAACGAGAGCCCGAGCGACAGCGCCACCGCCGAGAGCACGTCGCCCCATTCCAGCCGCGCGGGCAGCGTCGAGAGGAAGCGCACCGAGGGGTCCCAGACGCCGCCCCCCGCGAGCCAGTTCACCGCCGCGAAGATCGGGTCGATCCAGATCGCGAAGGCCGAGCCCAGCGCCACGCCCGCGATCGTGCCCGCGACCCCGATGGCCGAGCCGCAGATGAAGAAGACGCGCAGGACCGACCCCTCGGACAGGCCCATGGTCCTCAGGATGCCGATGTCGCGGGACTTGTTCTTCACCAGCATGATGAGGCCCGAGACGATGTTCATCGTCGCGATCAGGACGAGGATGGAGAGGATGATGAACATGATGTTGTCCTCCATCTGCAGCGCCTGGAGGAAGGCCCCGGAATTGTCCTCCCATGTCCAGATGGAGACGCCGCCGCCCGCCGCCTGGAGGATCGGGACGATCATCCGGCGGACCTCCTCGGGCTCGGCCAGCATGACCTCGATCTCGTCGGCAACGCCGTCGCGGTTGAAGTAGGTCTGCGCCTCGCCGAAGGGCATGTAGACGCGGATGCGGTCGATGTCCCAGCGCCCGACCTGGAAGATGTACACGACCTCGTAGGCCGAGACGCGGGGGCTGGTGCCGAAGGGTGTCCGCGCGCCGTCGGGCGAGATCAGGCGCACCCGGTCGCCGATGCCCACGCCGAGCTCGCGCGCCACGCCCGAGCCGATGGCGATGCCCTCGGGGAAGCGGCCGATATCGCCGCGCGCGACCTCGGGCTCGGCCACGAGCGGCACCTCGGCGAGGTCTTCGGGCGCGATGCCCACGACCTCGACGCCCGCGTTCCGTCCGCCCGCGGTCGCCATGACCTGGCCGCGGATCACCGCCGCGGCGTGGATCACGCCGGGCACCTGCGCGACGGCCTGCGCGACCGCCTCGTAATCCTCCATCACCCGGTCGACCTGTCCCGCCGCCGTCGTCTCGACCTGGTCGTAGACGCTGATGTGCGGGTTCGCGCCGAGGATCGTGCCCACGAATTCGTGACGGAAGCCCGAGCGCACGGCGAGCGTCGCGATCAGCGCGGCGACGGCCAGCGCGATGCCGAGGAAGCTGATCCAGGTCATCACGCTCACGCCCCCCTCGGCGCGGCGCGCGCGCAGGTAGCGCCAGGCGATGAGGAACTCGAACCCGGCGAAGGGTCTGGGCGTGGCGGCCATGGCATGGCTCCCTCTGCTCGTTGCGGGCAAGGTGGCCAGTTTGGCCCCGCTGTCAAGGCGAGCGGCCCCGGCGCTGCCGCCGCGGCGGGGTTGACGCCCCGCGCCGTTCGCGCCCATCTGCGGGGGAGAGGCGGAGAGAGACATGCACCAGCCAGCCATCACCGGGCACGGGGTCTTCACCCCGTCCGAGGTCATCACCAACGACGAGCTCGTCGTCGCCTTCAACGCCTGGGCCGACCGCTGGAACGCCGAGCACGCGGACGCGATCGCCGCCGGCGAGGTGGAGGCCAAGGCGCATTCCTCGAGCGAGTTCATCGTCGCGGCCTCCGGGATCGAACGGCGCCACGTGCTCGACAAGACCGGCATCCTCGACCCGGAGGTCATGCACCCCTGGCTGCGCGAGCGGACCGACGAGGAGCCGGGCCAGATGGCGGAAATGGCGCTCGACGCCTGCCGGCAGGCGCTCGACATGGCCGGGCTCGAGGCCGCGAAGGTCGACGCGGTGATCTGCGCCGCCTCGAACCACGAGCGCGCCTATCCGGCGGTCGCCGTCGAGATCCAGGACCTGCTCGGCGCGGGCGGCTTCGCCTTCGACATGAACGTGGCCTGCTCCTCGGCGACCTTCGGCATCCAGGCGGCCGCGGACATGATCCGCTCGGGCTCGATCGCGCGCGCCCTCGTGGTCAACCCCGAGATCTGCTCGGCCCATCTCGAGTGGCGCGACCGGGATTGCCACTTCATCTTCGGGGATGTCTGCACCGCGGTGCTGATCGAGCGCGAGGACCTGGCGCGCGGCCCGCACTTCCGCATCCGCTCGACCAGGCTCGCGACGCAGTTCTCCAACAACATCCGCAACAACAACGGTTTCCTGCGACGCACGCGGAAGGGTCACATGGAGGACCGCCGCGACATGCAGTTCATGCAGAATGGGCGGAAGGTCTTCAAGGAGGTGCTGCCGCTCGTGTCGCAGCACATCGCCGAGCACATGGCGGAGGAGGGCGTCGAGGCCGCGGACCTGAAGCGCCTCTGGCTCCACCAGGCCAACAAGACGATGAACGACTACATCGGCCGCAAGGTTCTGGGGCGCGAGCCTCTGGCCGAGGAGCAGCCGAACATCCTGCAGGACTACGCCAACACCTCCTCGGCGGGGTCGATCATCGCCTTCGCCAAGCACTCGGCGGACATGGCGCCGGGGGACCTCGGGCTCATCTGCTCCTTCGGGGCGGGGTACTCGGTGGGATCGGTGATCGTGGAGCGGGTCTGAGGGCCGGACGGGGCCTTGCAGCGGGACAGGTTGCGGCCGGAGCGGGCGGCGGGACAAGCCCCGCGCTACGGGGCCGGAGCGGGCGGCGGGACAAGCCCCGCCCTACGGAGCTGGAGCGGGCGGCGGGACAAGTCCCGCCCTACGGGCCGGAGCGGACGGCGGGACAAGCCCCGCCACCCCGACCGTAGGGCGGGACTTGTCC
>NZ_JBQLZP010000601.1:0-3962 GCF_052168335.1 Roseicyclus sp.
CGCCCGCGACCCGCCCCCTCGTCGAGGAGGGCCGCGCCAGGAAGGGCGACGTGCTGTCCGTTGCGCGCCTCGCCGGGATCATGGGCGCCAAGCGGACGGCGGACCTGATCCCGCTCTGCCACCCGCTGCCGGTGACGAAGGTGGCCGTGGAACTCGAGCCCGACCGCGCCCTGCCCGGCGTGCGCATCACCGCGACGGTGAAGACCACGGGCCAGACCGGCGTCGAGATGGAGGCGCTGACCGCCGTGTCGGTCGCGGCGCTGACCGTCTACGACATGCTGAAGGCCGCCGAGAAGGGCATGGAGATCGGCGGGCTGCGCCTCCTCCTGAAAGAGGGCGGCAAGTCCGGGCGCTACGAGGCCGGGCGGTGATCCGGGTGGCGGGCCGGGTCGTGCGTATTTTCGGAAAGATGAAGGGGCCGACATGATCACGGTCGAGGAGGCGCTGTCGGCCTGCCTCGCGCTGGCGCGCGTGCTGCCGGCGGAGACGGTGCCGCTGTCCGAGGCGGCAGGACGTGTGCTGGCGGAACCGGTCTTCGCGACGCGCGACCAGCCGCCCTTCGCGGCCTCGGCCATGGACGGCTACGCGGTGCGGACGCAGGACGCGCGGCCGGGCGCACGGCTTGCGGTCGTGGGCGAGGCGCCCGCGGGCCGCGCCTGGGCGGGCGCGATCGGGGCGGGAGAGGCGCTCAGGATCTTCACCGGCGCGCCGCTGCCCGCGGGCGCGGACCGGGTGGTGATCCAGGAGGACGTGACGCGCGAGGGGGAGGCGATCGTGCTCGGCGACCGGCTCGACGCGGCGACGAACGTGCGGCCGGCGGGCGCCGACTTCCGCGCGGGCGCGCGGATCGAGGCGCCGCGGCGCCTCTCGCCCGCCGATCTCGCGCTGGCCGCGGCGATGAACTCGGCCCGGGTGTCGGTCACGCGGCGGCCGGTGGTGGCGCTGATCCCGACGGGGGACGAGCTGGTCCTGCCGGGCGAGGCGCCGCGCGCGGACCAGATCGTGGCCTCCAACATCTACGGGCTGAAGGCGCTGGTGGAGGCCGAGGGCGGCCTGGCGCGCCTCCTGCCCATCGCGCGCGACGACCGCGAGAGCCTCGAGGCGGTGCTGGGCCTCGCCGCGGGCGCGGACCTGATCGTGACGGTGGGCGGCGCCTCGGTGGGCGACCACGACCTCGTCGGCGCGGTGGCGGGGGGGCTCGGCCTCGAACGGGTGTTCTACAAGATCGCCATGCGCCCCGGCAAGCCGCTGATGGCCGGACGGCTCGGCGAGGCCGCGCTGCTGGGCCTGCCCGGCAATCCGGTCTCGGCGCTCGTCTGCGCGCATCTCTTCCTCGTGCCGATGCTGCGCGCCTTCCTCGGGCTGAAGGCGGGCGCGCGGCGGCGGCGGCGCGCGCGGCTCGGCGCCGACCTCGGCCCGAACGGCCCGCGCGAGCACTACATGCGCGCCGAGGTCTTCCCCACGGGCGATATCCCCGAGATCGTGCCCTTCGACCGGCAGGACAGCTCGCTCCTGTCGATCCTGAGCCGCGCCAACGGCCTTCTCGTGCGGCCCATCGGCGAAGGGCCGCGGCGGGCGGGCGAGATCGTGGAATACCTGCCGCTCGGGCCCATCGCGGAGTGACCCACCTGATTCGTTGACAACAGGGACGGAACAGGTGTAGAACGTAACGCGAACGAGCACGAAGCGGCCGATCACGCCGCGGCAGGAGGAGCATGGAATGCTGACCCGGAAACAGCGCGATCTTCTGGAATTCATCCACAGGCGCGTGCAGCGCGACGGCGTCCCCCCCTCCTTCGACGAGATGAAGGAGGCGCTGGACCTGCGCTCGAAGTCCGGCATCCACCGGCTGATCACGGCGCTGGAGGAGCGCGGCTTCATCCGCCGCCTCGCGCACCGCGCCCGCGCCATCGAGATCGTGAAGATGCCGGACGCCGTCGAGGGCGGCGGCCGCTTCGCGCCGCGGGTGATCGACGGCGCGCGCGCCAACCAGCCGAGGGGCGCGATGCCGGTGACGGCGGCCTCGGCCTCGGAGCTTCCCGTCATGGGCCGGATCGCCGCGGGCACGCCCATCGAGGCGATCAGCGAGGTCGCCTCGCATGTCGCCGTGCCGCAGCAGATGCTGAGCGCGGGGCGCAGCCACTACGCGCTCGAGGTGCGCGGCGACTCGATGATCGAGGCCGGGATCAACGACGGCGACATCGTCGTGATCGAGGAGGGTGCGGCGGCCGAGAACGGCGACATCGTCGTGGCCCTCGTCGAGGGGCAGGAGGCGACGCTGAAGCGATACCGCAGGCGCGGCGGGATGATCGCGCTCGAGGCGGCGAACCCCGCCTACGAGACGCGGGTGCTGCGCGAGGACCAGGTGACGGTGCAGGGCAAGCTCGTCGGGCTGATCCGCACCTACTGATCCGCAGCTACGGATCCGGCGTCCAGAGGCGGGTTCCCTGCGTCTCGCGCGCGGTGCGGATGGTGAAGCGGCCGCCCCCGGCCGCGATGGCGACCGCGCCCGTTCCCGCGAGATGGACCGGGTCGAGGATCATGCAGCCCGCGACAGGCGCGGCGGATGCGGCCATGGCCGGGGATGCCGGGCGGGCGGGACCGGGGGGTTGCGCGGCCGGATGCGAGAGCGGCACGGTCGGAGCCGCCCCTTCCGGAGCGAGCGCCACCCGTGACCCCGGACGGGCGCCCTCCGGCACGGGCTCGGCCCCCTCCAGCGGTTCGGACAGCACGAGGAGGTCATGGTCCGCGCAGGCCCGCGCCGCGTCGGCGAGCGCGCGGCGCCCCGCCCCGTGCCAGATCCGCAGGTCGCCCGTCTCGATCGACATGCCGGCGCCGTCCGGCACCCAGCCGGGGCGTGCCGCCGCCTCCTCCTGCGTGGCGCGGTCGCCGTCGTTCTCGAGCCAGATGCCCGCCACGAAGCCGTCCCCCCGCGGCCGCGACAGCGCCCTGCCCTCCTCCGTCATGACGCCGACGAGGCCGCCGGTGTCGGAGACCAGGACCGCCGGACGCTCGCCCCCCGTCCAGAGCGCCCCGGCGAGCGCGAGGGGCGCGAGCCCCGTCCACCGCCCCCGGCCACGCCAGAGGATCAGGAGGACGCCGCCCGCCGAGACGAGGCCGAGCGTGCCCGGCGGCGGGTTCGGCACGAAGTCCACCGCGCCCGGCAGGTCCGAGACGCGCCGCGCGACCTCGAGCGTCCAGATCAGCCCCGGCTCCATCACGGCGAAGGCGAGCCACGACAGGCCGAGGGGCCAGAGGATGGCGGCCACCACCGCCGCGGGGATGATGAGGCTGCCCATCACCGGCACGGTCAGGAGGTTCGCGGCGAGCCCGTAGACGGAGACGCGGTTGAAATGCGCCGCGGCGTAGGGCGCGGTCGCGGCGCCGGCGACGATCGAGGACATCATGAGCGCGAAGAGCCACTTCTGCCAGCCGGGCCGGGCGCGCAGCCACTCCGCCCCGCGCAGGCCGTTGAAGACGGCGACGAGCGCCGCGGTCGCCGCGAAGGACATCTGGAAGCCCGGCGAGAACAGCGTCTCGGGCCGGTGGGCGAGCACGATCAGCGCCGCGATGGCCACCGAGCGCAGCGTGATCGCGCGCCGGTCCAGCATGACGGCGCAGAGCATGACGGCGACCTGGATGAAGGCGCGCTCGGTCGCGACGTTGCCCCCCGAGAGCGCGAGGTAGAAGGCCGCGGCACAGAGCGCGCCCGCCGCTGCCCATTTCCGGATCGGGTAGCGCAGTGCGAGATAGGGCACGAGCGCGAGGGCGAGGCGCAGGCCGCCGTAGACCACGCCGGTCAGCAGCCCCATGTGCAGGCCCGAGATCGCGAGGAGATGGGCGATGTTGGCGTCCCGCATGTCCTCGACCGGCCCCGCCTCGAGGCCCGAGCGGTCGCCGGTGAGGACCGCCGCGGCGAAGGCGCCCGGCTGGCCGGGGATCGCGGCGCGAATGCCCTCGGA
>NZ_JBQLZP010000602.1:0-13664 GCF_052168335.1 Roseicyclus sp.
CCCTCGGCGGCGCTGGCGCTTCGCGCCGGGCGCGCACCGGCCGTGTCTTCATCCTGGCAACAAACTCCGGGGGAGGGCCGGAGGCCCCGGGGGCGGCGCCCCCGGACCCGAGCCGCGCGCGGAGGCGCGGCGAGAGGGGAAACGCGAAAGGGCCCGGCTCGGCCGGGCCCTTTCTCCGTCGGATCGCTTGCGCGACGCGACCGTGCGGATCAGTTCGGGATCTCGCCCGTCAGGCCCTCGACGTAGAAGTCCATCCCGAGGAGCGTGCCGTCGTCGGCTGTCTCGCCCTCGGCGAGCCAGGCGGTGCCGTCCTGCCGGTTGATCGGGCCGGTGAAGGGATGGTACTCGCCCGCCCGGATCGACTCCATCAGCGCCGTCGCCGAGGCGCGGACCTCCTCGGGGATCGCCTCCGTCATCTCGCCGATCACGACCATTCCGTCGTCCATGCCTTCCCAGGTGTCCGACTGCTGCCAGGTGCCCTCCATCGCCTCGCCGACGCGGCGGACGTAGTAGGGGCCCCAGTTGTCGATGATCGACGACAGCCGCGGCTCGGGCGCGAACTGGATCATGTCCGAGGCCTGCCCGAAGGTGTAGACCCCGCCCGCCTCCTGCGCCGCGGATTGCGGCGCGGTCGAGTCGGTGTGCTGCAGGATCACGTCGGCGCCTGCATCGATCAGCGCCTGCGCCGCGTCGGCCTCGACCGCGGGGTCGAACCAGGTATAGGCCCAGATGACGCGGAACTCGACGTCCGGGTTCACCTCGCGCGCATGGATGAAGGCCGAGTTGATGCCGCGGATCACTTCCGGGATCGGGTAGGAGGCGATGTAGCCCACGATGTTGCTCTCGGTCATGTGGCCCGCGATGTGACCGATGACCGCCCGGCCCTCGTAGAAGCGTGCCGAGTAGGTGGAGACGTTCGGATGCTCGCGCTGGTAGCCCGTGGCGTGCTCGAAATAGACCTCGGGGAAGCGGCCCGCCGCCGCGTTCGTGGCCTCGCCGTAGCCGAAGGAGGTGGTGAAGATCATGTCGGCGCCGTTCAGGATCATCTGGGTGATGACCCGCTCGGCGTCGGCGCCCTCGGGAACGCTCTCGGCGTAGACGGTGTCGACCGCGTCGCCGAAGGCCTCCTCGACCGCGAGGCGGCCCTGGTCGTGGGTCCAGGTCCAGCCGTAGTCGCCGATCGGGCCGACATAGACGAAGCCGACGGTGAAGGGATCGTCCTGCCCGATGGCCGGTGCGGCGGCGAGGCCCGCTGCGGCGACCGCCGTCGCCAGGAGTGTTCTGCGTGTCGTCATCTCTCTCAATCCTCCGTGTTGGGATCTTCAGTAGTCTGTCCGGGTGTGGTGCCGTCGCGGGCACGGGGCGGGGCCGCGCCCCGGCCGCCCTCCATCAGGGCGGCGGTGATCAGGCCGGCGGGCACGGCGATCACGCCGAAGCCGACCATCAGCACGAGGCCGGTGAACAGGCGCCCGCCCACCGTCACCGGGTAGACGTCGCCGTAGCCGACCGTCGTGAGTGTCGCGAGCGCCCACCAGAGGCTCGCGGGGATCGAGCCGAAGGCCTCGGGCTGGGCGAGGTGCTCGAAGTGGTAGATGCCCACCGCCGAGAGATAGAGGATCACCGAGGCGATGAGCAGGAAGATCAGAAGCTCGGCGCGCACCTTCTCGAAGGCGTCCGAGATGCGGTCGAGCGCCCGGTTCGCCTTGAAGAGCTTGAGGATGCGCAGGAGCCGCACGAGGCGCATCGCGCGGATCGTGGCGAGGTCCGGAAACAGGAACAGGACGGCCGGAACCACCGCGACGAAGTCGACGATCCCCCAGAAGCTGAAGGCATAGCCGAGCGGCCGGGGCGCGCAGGTCAGCCGCAGGAGATACTCGACGGCGAAGACCGCGAGAATGGTCATCTCGACCATCCGCAGCATCTCGTGCGTCTCCTCGGACAGGCCGGGCATCGTCTCGACCGCGATGACGAGCGAGGAGGCGACGATCAGCCCGTAGATGACCAGCGCCACGCCGCGCCCGACACGGGCATGGGTGCCGTCGAGGACGTCGATGATCTCGCTCCGTCGCATCCGCACCCCTAGCCGCTTGCATGGAACACCTTGCCAAGCGCCGCGGGCGCGTTCAACGCGGCACGCGCGCGGTCCGACGAGATGAGGACGAGGACGAGGATCGTCACGATGTAGGGCGAGGCGTCGAGGAGCGCGACCGGCACCCCCACCTCCGCCGCCTGGAGCCGGAGCTGCAGCACCGAGATCCCCCCGAAGAGGTAGGCCCCGAAAAGCACGCGCCAGGGCTTCCACGAGGCGAAGACGACGAGGGCGAGCGCGATCCATCCCGCGCCCGCGGTCATGCCCTCGATCCAGTTCTGCACGCGGGCGACCGACAGGAAGGCGCCGCCGAGCCCCGCGCAGGCGCCGCCGAAGAGGATGGCGAGGATGCGGATGCGGATGACCTTGTAGCCGAGCGCATGGGCGGCATCGTGGCTCTCGCCCACGGCGCGCAGGATGAGGCCGGTGCGCGTGTGGGCCAGCACGTACCAGACCGCGGCCACGATCAGGACCGAGACGTAGATCATCGGCGAATGGCCGAAGAGGATGGGCCCCGCCACCGGGATCTCCTGCATCGCCTGCGGGAAGAGGTCGGGCGAGGAGGGCACGGGCTGCCCGGGATAGCCCACGCCCAGAAGCGCGGCGAGACCGATCCCGAAGAGCGTCAGCGCAAGCCCCGTCGCCACCTGGTTCGAGAGGAGATACTGCGTGAGCACGGCAAAGAGCAGCGACAGCACCATGCCCCCAGCCATGCCGGCGAGGAAGGCGAGCAGGATCGAGCCCGTCTCGACCGCCGTGATGAAGGCCGTGACCGCGCCGATGATCATCATCCCCTCGACGCCGAGGTTGAGCACGCCCGACTTCTCGACCACCAGCTCGCCGATGGCGGCCAGAAGGACCGGCGTGGAGGCCACGATGAGCGCGACGATCAGGGTGACGGGATCGATGATCATGGCAGGGCCTCCGGGCTGTCGTCGCCGTATCCGAGCCATGCGAGAAGCAGCGCGACGGCCGCGAGGAAGGCGGCGCAGAGCCGATCGGACCCCGTGATCGCGCGCCGGTCGCTCATGTCGCCGCCTCCCGTGCCCACCTGACGCGGTAGTTCGACAGGACGTCGAGCGCGAGGAGGAAGAAGAGGAGCATCCCCTGGAAGGCCTGGATCGCCGGGGCGGGGATGCCGAGCATGAGCTGCGCCAGCTCCCCGCCGATGTAGGTCAGCGCCATGAGGAGCCCCGCGAAGAGGATGCCGACGGGATGCAGCCGCCCGAGGAAGGCCACGATGATCGCGGTGAAGCCGTAGCCCACGTTGAAGTCGATGGAGATCTGCCCCGCGGGCCCCGAGACCTCGAAGAGCCCCGCCGCCCCCGCCAGCGCCCCCGAGATGCCGAGGCAGAGCAGCACCAGCCGATTCGCGTTCACCCCCGAGAAGCGCGCCGCCCGCGGCGCCTGTCCCGCCAGCCGGATCTGGTAGCCCAGCACGTGCCGGTTCAGGAGGACGTAGGCCGCGATCACCGCGACGAAGGCCGCGAGGACGCCCCAGTGCATCCCCGTGCCCGCGATCAGCTCGGGATTGTCCGTGCCCGGATGCCGCGAGAGGTTCCGGCTGCCGGGAAAGCCCATCGCGTCGGGGTTCCTGAGCCAGCTCGTCGCGGCGGAAGCGAGGATCGCCTCGGCCACATAGACGAGCAGGAGCGAGACGAGGATCTCGTTGGTGCGGAAGCGCGTCCTCAGGATGCCCGGGATCATCGCCCAGGCCCATCCGCCGATCAGCCCGGCGATCACCATTCCGGGGAAGATCAACGGGCTTTCGGAGGGATAGAACGCCAGCCCGAAGGCCGCGCCGCAGATCGCGCCGATGATGTACTGCCCCTCGGCCCCGATGTTCCAGATCCCCGCCCGGAAGCCGAGGCTGAGGCCGATCGCGATCAGGATCAGCGGCCCCGCCTTCACCAGGAGCTGCGGGCGCGAGTAGCCCGCGAACTGCTCGGAGAAGAGCGGGTCCCAGAAGATGATGCGGATCGCCGCGAAGGGGTCCTTGCCGAGCAGCGCGAACATGATCCCGCCCGCGATCATCGTCAGGATCACGGCCACCACGGGCGTCGCCGCGCTCCAGAACCGCGAGGGGGTGGGGCGCTTCTCCAGCCGGATCATTGCGCGGCTTCCGCGTTGTCGAGGTCGGGGGCGATGTCCTGCATGTCGTGCGCGCCGCCGAGCATCAGGCCGATCTCCTCCATGCTCAGCCCGCGCGCGGGGCGCGGCGCCGACAGCCGCCCCTCGTTCAGCGCGCAGAACCGGTCCGAGATCTCCAGTAGCTCGTCGAGATCCTGGCTGATGACGACGACCGCCGCGCCGCCCCCCGCGAGGTCGAGCAGCGCCTGCCGGATCGCCGCCGCCGCCGAGGCGTCGACGCCCCAGGTGGGCTGGTTGACCACGAGCACGTCCGGCGCCTGCAGGATCTCGCGCCCGATGACGTATTTCTGGAGGTTGCCGCCCGAGAGCGCGCGGGCCGCGACATGCGGCCCCGGCGTCCGCACGTCGAAGCGTTCGATGATCTCCTCGGCGAAGGCGCGGGCGCGGCCCCAGCCGACGAAGCCGTTGCGGTCGAGCCCCCGGCGCGTCCGCCCGGTCAGGACCGCGTTCTCGATCAGGCTCATGTCTGGCGCGGCGGCGTGGCCCAGCCGCTCCTCCGGCGCGCAGAGCAGGCCGAGGCGCCGACGCGCCTCGGGCCCCGTGCCGCCGATGGGCGCGCCCCGGAACTCGATCATGCCGGGCGCCACCGGCCGCTCGCCCGAGAGCGCGCCCAGAAGCTCGTCCTGCCCGTTGCCCGCGACGCCGCCGATGCCGAGCACCTCGCCCGCCCGGACCTCGAGCCCGACATGCCGGAGCGGCGTGCCGAAGGGCGAGGCGGGGTCCAGCGACAAGCCCGAGACGCGCAGCAGCACCTCCCCCGGCTCCGCCGCCTCGCGCGCGGGCACGGCCAGCGACTTGCCCACCATCATCTCCGCCATCTCGGCCGCCGAGACCTCGCGCGGCGTGCAGCTCGCCACCACGCGGCCGAGGCGCAGGATCGTGGCCGCGTCGCAGAGCGTCCGGATCTCCTCGAGCTTGTGCGAGATGTAGAGGATCGCCGTCCCCTCCGACGACAGCTTGCGCAGCGTGTGGAACAGGATTTCCACCTCCTGCGGGGTCAGCACGCTCGTCGGCTCGTCCATGATGAGGAGCTTCGGGTCCTGCAGGAGACAGCGGACGATCTCGACCCGCTGCCGCTCGCCCGCGCTGAGGTCGCCGACCATCCGCTCGGGGTCGAGCGGCAGGCCGTAGGCGCGGCTGACGTCGTGGATGCGGCGGGCGAGGTCGCGGGGCCTGGGCGGGTTCTCCATGCCCAGCGCGATGTTCTCGGCCACGCTCAGCGCCTCGAAGAGCGAGAAGTGCTGGAACACCATCGCCACGCCCGAGGCCCGAGCCGCCCGCGGCTCGGCCGGCGCGTAGGGCGCGCCGTTCAGCGTCATCGTGCCGGCATCGGGCCGGACGAGGCCGTAGATCGTCTTGACCAGCGTGGACTTGCCCGCGCCGTTCTCGCCGAGAAGCGCGTGGACCTCGCCCGGCTGAATCGAGAAGGAGACGTCGTCGTTGGCCACGACCCCGGGATAGGCCTTGGTCAGCCCCCTGATCTCGAGGAGCGCCGTCACGTGCCTCCGTTCCCCGTCATCGTCCCCCGTGCGACCGGCCGTGCCGATTCCTTGTGCAATTGCTCTTTCAGTAGCCGTGCGGCGACGCCTACCGCAATGGCTTGCGGGTGCTTGCCCAGCGACGGATCCCCGATCGGGCAGTCGATGCGCGAAATTTCGGCATCCGCGTGACCCATCGCGCCGAGCCGCGTGCGGAACCGCGCCCACTTCGTGCCCGACCCGATCAGCCCGCAGGCGGCGAAGCCGCGCCGGAGCGCCGCGTCGCAGAGCGCGAGGTCGATGTCGTGGGAATAGGTCAGGATCAGGTGGCGCGCCTGCCCCGGCGCATGCGCCATCGCGCGCGGCATGTCGGCCGCGACGAGGCGTGTGACGCCGTCCGGGATCGGCTCCGGGAAGCGGCCCGCGGCCTCGTCGATCCAGGTGACGGCGACCTGCGGCAGCGGCGCCAGCACCTGCGCCAGCGCGCGGCCCACGTGCCCGGCGCCCCAGATCCACACGGGCATGCCTCCACGCCGCTCCAGCCCCTCCGCCGCCTCGAAGGCGAGCGTGACCGCGCCGCCGCAGCACTGCCCGAGCGCGGGGCCGAGCGCCACCTGCCGCTCCGCCCGCGCGCGGCCTGCCTCCAGCATCGCGCGCGCCTCGGCCATCGCCTCCCATTCCAGTGCGCCGCCGCCGATCGTGCCCTCGATCCCCTCCGCCGTCACCAGCATCTGCGCGCCCGCCTCGCGCGGGACCGAGCCGCGCGTCGCGACCACGGTGACGCGGATGCCCCTCGTCATGGCGCCCCGGCGCGCGCCCGGTTGACGGCGGCCAGCACCGCCTCCGGCGTCGCGGGCGCGCGGAGGTCGGGAAAGCCCGGTCCGCAGGACGCGCAGGCCTGCCCCAGCGCCGAGAACACGCTGATCCCCAGCATGAAGGGCGGCTCGCCCACGGCCTTGGAGCGATAGACCGTCTCCTCCCGGTTCTCGCCGTCCCAGAGCGCGACGTTGAAGACGCGCGGCCGGTCGGAACAGGCGGGGATCTTGTAGGTCGAGGGCGCATGCGTCCTGAGCCGCCCCGCCGTGTCCCAGACCAGTTCCTCCATCGTCAGCCAGCCCGCGCCCTGCACGAAGCCGCCCTCGATCTGCCCGATGTCGAGCGCGGGGTTCAGCGAGCGCCCGCAATCGTGGATCACGTCCGTGCGCAGGATGCGGTTCTCGCCGGTCAGCGTGTCGATCACCACCTCCGAACAGGCGACGCTGTAGGCGAAGTAGAAGAAGGGCCGCCCGCGCCCCCGGATGCGGTCCCACTCGATCTTCGGCGTCCGGTAGAAGCCCGTGGCGCTCAGCGACACGCGCGCCATGTAGGTCTTCGTCACCGCCTCCTCGAAGGACATCTCCGCCCCGTTGGCGCGCAGCATCCCGTCGGCGAAGACGACCGCGCCCGGCTCGGCCTGCAACTCGGGCGCCACGACCCCGGCGATCCGCGCCCGGATCTCGTCGCAGGCGGCCTGCACCGCCATGCCGTTGAGGTCGCTCCCCGAGCTTGCCGCCGTGGCCGAGGTGTTCGGCACCTTGCCGGTATCGGTCGCGGTGATCTTCACCCGCTCCAGCCCCACGCCGAAGCGGTCGGCGGCGACTTGCGCGACCTTCTGGAACAGGCCCTGTCCCATCTCGGTCCCGCCGTGGTTCATGTGGATCGAGCCGTCCTGGTAGACATGCACCAGCGCGCCCGCCTGGTTCAGGTGCGTCAGCGTGAAGGAGATGCCGAACTTCACCGGCGTCACCGCGATCCCGCGTTTCAGGATGTCGTTCCGCGCGTTCCAGTCCGCCACGCGGGCCTTGCGCGCCGCGACCTCGGCCTCCCGCTCCAGCCGCTCCGTCATGGCGTGGAGGATGAAGTCCTCGACCTCCATCCCGTAGGGAGTCGTGTTGCCGCCCGGGTCGACCGGAACGGGCGAATGCGCCCCGCCATAGCGCGCGGACGTGCCGCCGCCCGTCTCCATCCGGACCGAGCCGCGCCCCGCCAGATCGGCGGTGTCGAGCGGCTGCCCCTTCATCTTTCCCGAAATACGCGACCCGTCGCCCGCCACGGGCGCCTCGGCGTAGTAGTTGCGCCTGCGCACCTCCAGCGGATCGAGGCCGAGCGCATGGGCCACGTGGTCCATCGCGCGCTCGATCCCGACCATGCCCTGCGGCCCGCCGAAGCCGCGGAAGGCCGTGGCGCTCTGGGTGTTCGTCTTCAGCCGGTGCGAGGTGATGCGCACATGCGGCAGGAGATAGGCGTTGTCGGCATGGAGCATCGCGCGGTCGGCGACCGGCAGGCTCAGGTCCATGGACCAGCCGCAGCGGACCATCTGCACGAAGTCGACCCCGAGGATGCGCCCGTCGGGTTCCACCCCCACGCGGTAGGCGATCCGCGCGTCATGGCGCTTGCCCGTGACCACGAAGTCGTCGTCCCGGTCGTAGCGCATCTTGGCGGGCCGCCCGGTGCGCGCGGCGACGACGGCGCAGGCGATGGCGAGGTGGTTGCCCTGGCTCTCCTTGCCGCCGAAGCCGCCGCCCATGCGCCGGACCTCGACCCGGACGGCGTGCATCGGCCGGCCGATGGCGTCGGCGACCTTGTGCTGGATCTCGGTCGGGTGCTGGGAGGACGACATGACGACCATGTCGCCCCCCTCCTGCGGCAGGACGAGGGCGGCCTGGCCCTCGAGATAGAAATGCTCCTGCCCGCCGATCTCGACGCTGCCCTCGATGACGCGGGGCGCGCGCGCCAGCGCCGCGTCCACGTCGCCCTTGGCGTAGATGCGGGGGCCCTCCTCGAAGATCGAGCCCGCCGCCAGCGCCTCGTCGATCGTCAGGATCGGCGTCTCCTCCTCGATCTCGACGACGGCCAGCGCCGCGGCTTTCCGGGCGAGGAGGTGGCTCTCGGCCGCAACGAGAAAGAGGGGCTGGCCCGCGTAATGGATGGTCCCGTCGCTCAGCAGCGGCTCGTCATGGGCCGAGGGCGAGCAGTCGGGGATCGGGTCGAAGTCTTTCCCCGACAGGACCATGACCACGCCCGGCGCGGCCTTCGCCGCCGCGAGGTCGAGGCGCACGAGCCGCCCCTTCGCCACCTTCGACAGGCCGAAGGCGAGGTGCAGGCAGTCGGACGGCACCGGAATGTCGTCGACGTAGCGCGCCGAGCCGGTGACATGCAGGGGCGCGGCGTCGTGGGGCAGGGTTTTCGCGACGCTCATGCCTCGACCTCCAGCACCGAGACCGCCCGCCCCGACATCTCGTGGAAGTAGCGCAGGAGCATGTTGCCCGCCGTCTCGAGGCGGTAGGCGCTCGACGCCCGCATGTCGGTCAGTGGGGTGAAGTCCCGTGCGAAGGCGTCCCGCGCCGCCGTCACGGTTTCGAGCGTCCACGGGCTCCCCACCAGCGCAGCCTCGACATGCGCGGCCCGCTTCGGCACGCCGGCCATGCCGCCGAAGGCGATGCGCGCCGCCGTGACGGCGCCGTCCTCGACGGTCACGGCGAAGGCGCCGCAGACCGCCGAGATGTCCTGGTCGAAGCGTTTCGAAAGCTTGTAGACGCGCAGGCGGTCGGGCTGGACGGGGAAGGACACGGCCTCGACGAATTCGCCGGGGTCGCGGTCCTGCCTGCCGTAGTCGAGGAAGAAGTCCTCGAGCGGCAGGCTGCGCCGCGTGTCGCCCTTGCGCAGGTGGAGCGTCGCGCCGAGCGCGATCAGCGCGGGCGGGCTGTCGCCGATGGGCGAGCCGTTGGCGATGTTGCCGCCCAGGGTCGCGGCGTTCCTGACCTGCACGGAGCCGTAGCGACGGATCATCTCGGCGAGGCTGGGGTGACGGTCGGCGACGAAGGCGCCGAACTCGGTGAGATTTGTCATCGCCCCGACGCGAATTGTTTCGCTATCGGCGACAATTCCGCTCAGATCGGTCACATTGTTCAGGAAGCAGACGGGGGCGAGATCGCGCAGCGACTTGGTCACCCAGAGGCCCACATCCGTCGCGCCGGCGATGAGCGTGGCATCCGGGTTCGCCGCGTACCATGCGGCGAGCTCGTCCGAACCGGTTGGCGCGGCGGGGGGCCGACTGCCCCCCGCACCCCCCGTGCGTATTTCCGGAAAGATGAAGGACGGGTCGCGGAGCGCCTCGGCATCGGCGCGCATCCATTCGGGCACCGGCTCGGCGGCGGCGGCCTCGGCCGCGCGCAGGATGGGTGCGTAGCCCGTGCAGCGGCAGAGGTTGCCGGCGAGCTGGTCGTCGAAATCGGTGCGTCGGTTCAGGTGCGCGACCGCCATCGAGACGACGAAGCCCGGCGTGCAGAAGCCGCACTGGGAGCCGTGATGCGCGACCATCGCGCGCTGGACCGGGTGCAACGCCCCCCCGGGGCCCGCGATGCCCTCGACCGTGCGCACCGCGCGACCCTGAAGCTGCGGCAGGAACAGGATGCAGGCATTGAGCGCGCGCGACCCGTTCGCGTCGGTCACCATCACGGTGCAGGCGCCGCAATCGCCCTCGTTGCAGCCCTCCTTGGTGCCCGTGAGGCGCTTTTTCTCGCGCAGCCAGTCGAGGAGCGTCGTGGTGGGCGACGCGTCCACCTCCTGCGGTTCCCCGTTCAGAAGAAACCGGATCGTCATGGGATCTCATCCGCCGCGTTACCTGATCTGGGGTGGTCGTCCCGCGCTCGATGCGGCGTAGAGCGCGGCCCCGTCTGTCCTGTCCGACCGCGTGTCAGAAAAGCGGTTGGTGCGGCCCATTGCAAGCCCGCGCTGATGCCCGGTCGCGCGGTTGCCCGGTTTCCGGGCGGTCAGGGCCGGTCGATGAGCGCGCCGAGGAGGTCGGGGAGGAACCGGCCCGCGTCCGCGTCGAAGATGCGGAAGTCGGCGGCGAAGCCCCAGACGCACCAGCCCATGCCGAGGCGTTCCGCCTCGCGCCGGACATGGCCGGTCCAGGCGGCGCGGGTGGCGGGCTCGGCCGCGCGGAAGACGCCGAATTCGCCGAGGAGGATCGGCGCCTCCGTGCCCTTGGCCGCGGCCTCGAGGTCGCGGGAGACCGCGGCGCCGCCGGTCTCGGGACGCCAGGCGCGGGCGGGAAGCGGCCCCTGCGCGGTCCAGGGGGCGAGCTGGTGGGTCATCTCGTAGGGGGCGTAGTAGTGGAAGGAATGCAGGATGCGCGCGTCGGGCCGGGGCAGGGCGGCAAGCTCGGAGGCCGCGGCCCAGTTTCCGCCCTCGAGCACCAGCCAGCGGTCGGGATGCCCCGCGCGGATGAGCGGGATCACCGCCTCGAAAAGGCGCACCGCGTCCGCCGTGGTCAGGGCGCCGGTGGGCTCGTTCAGGAGCTCGAGGATCAGGCCCTCGGGTCGGCCGCGCCAGTGCGCCGCAAGCTCGGCCCAGATGGCGCGGAAGGTGGCGGCATGCGCGTCCGGATCGGCCATGAGCGCCTCGAAATGATGCAGCACGACGATGACCCGAAGGCCGCGCGCGAGGGCGGCGTCGATCATGGCGTCGGCGCGCGCGAGGAGCTGCGGGTCGATCCGGCCGTCCCACCCGTCCGAGAAGCGTACGGGCAGGCGCACCGTGTCGAAGCCCGCCGCCGCGATGGCGTCGAGATGGGCGGGCGTGATCTCGGGGCCCCAGACCTCGCCGCGCGGTGCCTCGAGGAAGTTCGACAGGTTCACGCAGCGCTCGACGGGGTTGGCCGACGCAACGGAAGGCAGGAGCGCCAGCGCGATCCACAAGATCGTGTGGCGACAGGCTTCCCAAGCGCCTCGGCCTCTCCTAACCTCCATTCCCATGGCCTCCCCGCGATTCATCCATCTGCGCGTCCACACCGAGTATTCCCTGCTCGAGGGCGCGATGCGCGTGAAAAAGCTGCCGGGGCTCGTGGCGAAGGCGGGGATGCCGGCCGTCGCCGTGACCGACACGAACAACATGTTCTGCGCGCTGGAGTTCTCGGAGACGGCGGCGAAGGCGGGCGTGCAGCCGATCCTCGGCTGCTAGATCGACGTGGACCACATGCCGGTCCGGCCCGGCGAGAACCCCAATCCCTATGCCGCGCTCGTCCTCCTGGTGCAGGACGAGACGGGATACCGGAACCTGCTCAAGCTGAACTCCTGCCTCTATCTGCGGGGCGACGGGACGCTGCCGCATGTCACGCTCGAGGAGCTGGAGGCGCATGGCGCGGGGCTGATCTGCCTGACGGGCGGGCCGGAGGGGCCGGTGGGCCGGGCGCTCCGGGCGGGTTCGGAGGCGCGGGCGCGCGCGCTGCTGGAGCGGCTGTCGGCGATCTATCCCGGCCGGCTCTACGTGGAGCTCCAGCGCCATCCGGGCGAGGGCGCCTTGGCCGAGGCCGAGCGCCGGACCGAGCGCGGGCACGTCGAGCTCGCCTATGCCCTCGGCCTGCCGCTCGTCGCCACGAACGACGTCTATTTCCCCGACCCGGGCATGTACGCCGCCCACGACGCGATGATCTGCATCGCTCAAGGCGCCTATGTCGACCAGTCCGAGCCGCGCCGGAGGCTCACCTCGCAGCACTGCTTCAAGTCGCCCGAGGAGATGGCCGCGCTGTTCGCCGACCTGCCGGAGGCGATCGAGAACACCGTCGAGATCGCGCGGCGCTGCGCCTTCCGGGCGCGGACGCACGACCCGATCCTGCCGCGCTTCGCCGAGAACGAGGTGGAGGAGTTGCGCCGCCAGGCGCGCGAGGGGCTGGAGGCGCGGCTCGCCGTCATCCCGCACGCCGCGCCGGTGGAGGAGTATCGCAAGCGCCTCGACTTCGAGCTCGGCATCATCGAGGGGATGGGGTTTCCCGGCTACTTCCTCATCGTCGCCGACTTCATCAAGTGGGCGAAGGACCATGACATCCCGGTGGGGCCGGGGCGCGGCTCGGGCGCGGGCAGCCTCGTGGCCTATGCACTGACGATCACCGACCTCGACCCCTTGCGCTACTCGCTCCTCTTCGAGCGCTTCCTGAACCCCGAGCGGGTCTCGATGCCGGACTTCGACATCGACTTCTGCATGGACCGGCGGGAGGAGGTCATCCGCTACGTGCAGGAGAAGTACGGCCGCGACCGGGTGGGGCAGATCATCACCTTCGGCGCGCTCCTGTCCAAGGCGGCGGTGCGCGATGTCGGCCGCGTGCTGCAGATGCCCTTCGGGCAGGTCGACAAGCTGTCAAAGATGATCCCGCTCGAGGGCGTGAAGCCCGTTTCCATCGAGCAGGCCATCGCCCAGGAAGAGCGCATCCGCAACGAGATGATCGAGACCGAGCAGGACCGCCGCGAGGGCCGCGAGAACCCGGTTCGCCGCCTCTTCGACTATGCCGGCAAGATCGAGGGGCTGCTCAGGAACGCCTCGACGCACGCCGCGGGGGTGGTGATCGGGGACCGCCCGCTCGACGAGCTGGTGCCGCTCTACCGCGATCCGCGCTCGGACATGCCGGCCACCCAGTTCAACATGAAGTGGGTCGAGCCCGCGGGCCTGGTGAAGTTCGACTTCCTCGGCCTCAAGACGCTGACGGTGATCCAGAACGCGATCGAGCTGATCCACGGCGGCGGGCGGGCGCTGCACGAGGCGGCGGACGGGCGGCGCCTCTACGACCCGCCGGCGGGCGCGGAGAACGAGATCAACGCGATCCCGCTCGACGATCCGGCGACCTACGAGCTCTACGCCTCGGCCAAGACTGTCGCGGTCTTCCAGGTGGAAAGCTCGGGCATGATGTCGGCGCTGATGCAGATGAAGCCCACCTGCATCGAGGACATCGTGGCGCTCGTGGCGCTCTACCGTCCCGGCCCGATGGAGAACATCCCGAAATACTGCCAGGTCAAGAACGGCCTGTCGGAGCGCGACTACCTCCACCCCTCCGTCGACCACATCCTCGACGAGACGCAGGGCATCATCGTCTACCAGGAGCAGGTGATGGAGATCGCCCGCGAGATCGGAAG
>NZ_JBQLZP010000603.1:0-7152 GCF_052168335.1 Roseicyclus sp.
ACTTCGATCTCGGGCGCTACTCCCGCCCCGTCACGACCGCCTCCGACGCCGCCCAGCGCGCCTTCGACCGGGGGCTGATCTGGATCTACGGCTACAACCACGAGGCCGCCGCCGAGGCCTTCGAGGAGGCCATCGCCGCCGATCCCGCCTGCGGAGCCGCGCTCTGGGGCCTCGCCTACGCGGTCGGGCCCAACTACAACAAGCCGTGGGAGTTCTTCACGCCCGCGGAGCGTGAGGAGACGCTCGCCCGCGCCCATGCCGCGCTGGCCACCGCCAAGGGCCTCCGCGATGTCCTCAGCCCGGTCGAGAACGACCTGATCGACGCGCTCGCCGACCGCTACCCGACCGATCCGGCGATCGAGGACTTCGCGCCGTGGAACGACGCCTTCTCGGATGCGATGCGCAAGGTCCACGCCGCGCACCCGAACGACCTCGACGTGATCACGGTCTTCGCCGAGGCGCTGATGAACCGGACGCCCTGGCTTCTGTGGGACCTGAAGACCGGGGGGCCGCGCGCAGGCGCCTCGACCCTCGAGGCGCAGGCGGCGCTCGAGCGCGCCTTCGACACGATTCCGGCGGCCTGGGATCATCCCGGCTGCCTGCACATGTACATCCACCTGATGGAGATGTCGCCCACGCCCGAGAAGGCGCTGCGCCACGGCGACCGGCTGACCGACCTCGTGCCCGACAGCGGGCACCTGATCCACATGGCGACGCATATCGACGTGCTCTGCGGCGACTACCAGAACGTCGTGTCGCGCAACCACCGCGCGGCCGAGATCGACCGGAAGTACGAGGACCTGAAGGGGGCCAAGAACTTCTACACCGTCTACCGCATCCACAACGTCCATTTCGAGGCCTACGGCGCCATGTTCCTCGGCCAGCCGGAGGTGGCGCTCGCCGCCTCCGACCGGCTGATCGAGATGCTGCCCGACGACGTGACGGCCTACCTGCCCGAGCTCTTCGAGGCGTTCCACGGCAAGAAGGTCCACGTCCAGGTCCGCTTCGGCATGTGGCGCGAGATCCTCGAGGCGCCCCTGCCCGCCGACCCCGACCTCTACCGCTACACGACCTGCGCCATGCGCCAGGCGCGCGCCATCGCGCTGGCCAATCTCGGGCGGCACGAGGAGGCGCTGGCCGAGCGGGAGGAGGCCATCGCCGCGCGCGCCCGCCTGCCCGACGACTGGATGGTGTTCAACAACACCGCGCTCGACGTGCTGGAGGTCGGCGAGGCGATGATGGAGGGCGAGATCGCCTTCAAGGCAGGCAGGATCGAGGAGGGGCTCGGACATCTCCGCCGTTCGGTCGAGCTCGACGACGACCTCCTCTACGACGAGCCCTGGGGCTGGATGCAGCCCTCGCGCCACGCGCTCGGCGCGCTGCTGATGGAGGCGGGGCGCTTCGAGGAGGCGGAGGCGGTCTACCGCGCCGATCTCGGCCTCGACGGCACGCTCGCGCGGCCCTGCCAGCACCCCGGCAACGTCTGGAGCCTGCACGGCCTGCACGAATGCCTCGTGCGGCGGGGCGAGATGACCGAGGCGCGGCACATCAGGCTCCAGCTCGACCGGGCGGCGGCGCGCGCGACGGTGCCGATCCACGCCTCCTGCTACTGCCGGCGGAAGGCCGCGGCGGCCGCCTGAGGCGCGGGAACCGGCGGCACGCGTGGAGGTTTCCGGGTGGCAAGCCCCGGAGCCCGCCGATGCCCACGCACCACGTCCGTTCGGAAATGCCGCGCGCAATGCTCGCGAACCTGCCCCGCGACACGAGCCCGGACGCCACACTCTCGCTCCTGCGGGAGGGCTACGCCTTCATCTCGAACCGTTGCGAGCGGCTCGGCCGCGACGGGTTCCTGACGCGGATCATGCTCCGGCGCGCGATCTGCCTGCGCGGGGAGGCGGCGATGCGGCTCCTCTACGGGACGGAGGGCCTGACGCGGGTGGGAGCGATGCCCTCCTCGGTGTTGCACCTGCTCCAGGACGAGGGCAGCGTGCAGCAGCTCGAGGGCGAGGCGCACAGGGTGCGGAAGGCCGTCTTCGTGCGCCTCCTCGTGACCTCGCACGCCGACCGGACGCTTGCCGCCGACTTCTCCGACGACTGGCGCGCGCGGCTCCTCGCGCGGGGGCACACGGAGGTCCTGCGGTCGGCGAGCGACAGCCTCGCCCGGATCGCCTGCCGCTGGGCCGGGCTGCCGGAGCGTTTCGCCGACAACCCGGGCTTCCGCCGCGCGCTCTACCGGATGAGCGCGGACGCGGGCAGCTTCGGGCCGGCGACGGCGACGGCGCTCGCGCGGCGCAGGCAGATGGAGACGTGCCTTACGGAGGAGGTGCAGCGCACGCGGGCCGAGGGCGCGGACGGCGACAGCCCGCTCGGCGAGCTTCTGCGCGCGCGGAATGCCGACGGCACGCAGCTCGACGACGCGAGCGTGGTGGTCGAGCTTCTGAACCTGCTGCGGCCCATCGTGGCGGTCGGACGCTACATCGCCTTCGCGACCGCCGTCCTTGTGCGCGAGCCGCGCTGGCGCGCCCGCCTGGCCGACGCGGCCGCGCTTCGCGGCTTCTGCGAGGAGGTGCGGCGCATCTCGCCCTTCTTCCCCTTCACCGCCGCGCGGGTGACGAAACCGCAGAACTTCGAGGGGCTCGGCCTCGCCCCCGGCGACTGGGTGCTCGCCGATCTCTGGGGAACGCTCCACGATCCCCGCCTCTTCCCCGATCCGCACGCCTTCCGGCCCGACCGGGACCTCGACTGGGCACGGCAGGATCACCGTTTCGTTCCGCAGGGCGGCGGCGCCGTGGAGACGACGCACCGCTGCCCCGGCGAGAAGGTGACGCTCGCGCTGATGGAGGCCGCGTTGCGCGTCCTGACCCGCGATCTCGACTGGGAGGCGCCGGGTCAGAACCTGTCCGCGCGGCTCGACCGCATCCCCTCCCGGCCCGAGAGTGGCGTGCGCCTGACCGCGATCGCGCGGCGTCAGTAGGGGTTGCGCGCGCCCCGGTCGGCCGACAGCGAGGATTGCCGCCGCTCCACGAGATGCTCGATGGCGTCCGCCAGATGCTCGCGCTCGATGTGGGTGTCGCCGCGGGACACGCGGATCCGGTGCGCCTCGATCATCACGTCGGCGTGGCGGCAACCCTCCGGCGGCTCGAACCGGTAGGAGGCGAGCTCGATCCGCAATCCGAGGGGATCGCGGAAATAGATCGAATCCATGAAACCGCGGTCCACCGGCCCCGAATGCTTCACGCCGCGCGCGTCGAGGCGCCGGGCCACCTGCCAGAACGTCGCCTGGCTCACGTTCAGCGCGAGGTGATGGAGCGAGCCCGTCGCCTCCGGCACGGGGGTCGCGTCGGGCTTGCGGTCCTCGCTCGTGAAGATCGTGATGAGCCGCCCGTCACCGGGATCGAAATAGAGATGCCCCTGCCCCGGATCGTCCAGATTCGGCTGGTCGAAGACGAACGGCATGCCCAGCACGCCCTCCCAGAAATCGATCGAGGTCTGACGGTCGGCGCCGATCAGCGTGATGTGATGCACGCCCTGCGTCTGGATCTTGCGGATGTCGTTTTCCTGCATGGCGCACCCCCGGGCATGTGTCTGCCCGGCCATGGTGCGTGACGCGCCCACGGGCTGTCCACCCCGGAACGGGGAGCGCAGGTTCTGCGCCTTGCAAGTGTCCGGAGGCCCGCGACCATGACGGGAATATGGATCGAATCGCTTTTCGCGTCCGCTTCCGTTACAATTCGGGTTGCGTCGTCCACAATTCCGAATGTGAGTGCTTTGCCTGCGCATTGCGCCTGATCGACCGGGAATGCCCGCGATTTCGGCACCGGGAGCAAGAGCAAAGCCAAGCGGTTGCATTGGAATATTTTATCGTTAGATAGAAATTCGGAATGACTGCCAATGCCACTGTCTTGAATGGTATCTGCCGCGTTAGGCTCTGGGCTGGGGGAAGCCGTTGGAAGCATATCGCTCACTCACGTCGCTTGCGCTGCACCGGATCCGCGAAATGGTTCTGTCGGGCGAATTGCGGCCGGGCACGCGGATTCACATCGACGGCCTGCGGCGGCAACTGAACATCGGCGCGAGCCCCGTGCGCGAGGCGCTGAGCATCCTGTCGTCCGAACAGATCGTCGAGCGCCACGACCAGCGCGGATTCCGGACGCCGGTCATCAGCGTGTCGGATTTCGACATGCTGCTGGAGACGCGCTGCCAGGTGGAGGCGCTCGCGCTCGCCGAGGCGATCCGGCATGGCGACGCGCGCTGGGAGGAACGCATCGGACAGGCGGAGCAGGCGCTGTCGGCATTCGACCGCCGCAACGACCAGTCCTCGTGGGAGGCGGCGCATCGCGAGTTCCACCTCGCGCTCGTGGCGGCCTGCCCGTCGCGCTATCTCTTCGGCTTCTGCACCCAGCTTCACGACCTCGCGCTGCGCTACCGCAACGTGGCGATGCAGGCGGCCTATCCGGGGCGCCTCGTCGACGGGGAGCACAGGGCCCTGTCCGAGGCCGCCCGGGCGCGGGACGCCGAACGCGCCTGCGCTCTTCTCGAGCAGCATTACCGCGACACGGGCGCGTTCCTGAAGCGCCGCCTCTCCGAACTGGAGGCTGCGCCGAAACCGCCGCAGATGGCCGACGACATGGAAGACTGAGGGCTCAGGCCGCGCCGTAGCCCCCCGCCGTGGGCGTCACCACCGTGATCGTCTCGCCCGGGTCCAGCACCGTCTGGTCGCAGGCGTTCAGGACCTGCACCGTTCCGTCCTTGCGGCGCACCTCGGTCCGCCCTACCTCGCCGTCGCCGCCGCCCGCGATGCCGCGCGGCGGCGCCTTGCGGTGCGAGGAAAGGATCGCGCAGTCCATCCGCTCGAGGAAGCGCAGGCGCCGCTGCGTCCCGTCGCCCGCGGCGAACCGACCCGTGCCGCCCGAGCCGCGGCGGAGGCCGAAATGCTCCAGCATCACGGGGAAGCGCATCTCCAGCACCTCGGGGTCCGTGAGGCGCGAGTTCGTCATGTGGACGTGCACGCCCGATGTGCCCGCGAAGCCCCGGCCGGAGTTCATCACACCCGCGGGCGAGCCGGAACAGATCGTCTCGTAATACTGGTAGGTGTCGTTCCCGAAGGTCAGGTTGTTCATCGTCCCCTGGCTGTTCGAGAGCGTGCCCAGCGCGCCGAAGATCGCGTTGGTGACGTGCTGCGAGGTCTCCACGTTGCCCGCGACGACCGCGCGCGGATAGGCGGGCTTCAGCATGGACCCCTCGGGGATCACGATGCGGATCGGGCGCAGGCACCCGGCATTCATCGGGATCGGCGCCTCGACCATCACGCGGAAGCAGTAGAGAACCGCCGCCCGAGTCACGGGTTCGGGCGCGTTGAAGTTGTTGTCGGTGGCATCCGAAGTCCCGGTGAAGTCGACCGTCGCCTGCCGCGCCTCCCGGTCCACGGTGATCTTCACGCGGATCACCTGGCCCGTGTCGGTCGGATACTCGTATTCGCTGTCCTCCAGCCGCCCGAGTAGGCGCGCGACTTCCTCGGCCGCGTTGTCCTGCACGTGGCCCATGTAGGCCTCGACGGTCTCGAGCCCGAACTCCGTGACCATGCGGCGGAGTTCGGCCGCGCCGCGCTCGTTCGCGGCGATCTGCGCCTTGAGGTCGGCGATGTTCTGGTCGGGGTTGCGCGCGGGGTATGGATGATCGGTGAGAAGGTGGCGCAGCGCTTCCTCCCGGAAGGTGCCGCGCTCGACGATGACGAAGTTGTCGAAGAGCACCCCCTCCTCGTCCACGGTCTTCGCCAGCGGCGTCATCGAGCCCGGCGCCGTCCCGCCCACGTCCGCATGGTGCCCGCGTGAGGCGACCCAGAAGAGGATCGTCGCTCCGTCATCGTCGAAGACGGGCGAGACAACGGTGATGTCGGGCAGGTGCGTGCCGCCGTTGTAGGGCGCGTTCAGCGCGAAGACGTCGCCGGGGCGGATGTTGCCCTCGTTGAGGCGGATCACCGTCTCGACGCTGCGGTCCATGGAGCCCAGATGCACGGGCATGTGCGGCGCGTTCGCCACCAGCGCACCCGTCCGGTCGAAGACGGCGCAGGAAAAGTCGAGCCGTTCCTTGATGTTGACCGAATGCGCCGTGTTCTGGAGTGCCACGCCCATCTGTTCGGCGATGTTCATGAAGAGGTTGTTGAAGACCTCGAGCAGGATCGGGTCGGCCTCGGTCGTCCCGGCGGCGGAGGTGCGGGCCATCTTCTCGTGGCGGCGCATCAGGATGTCATCGCGGGGGGTCAGTTCGGCCGTCCAGCCGGGCTCGACCACCACGGTCTGGTTGGCTTCGATGATGAGCGCGGGGCCGCGGACCCGGTCGCCCGGCGACAGCGCCTCGCGCGGGTAGACGGCGGCCTCGACGTTCCTGCCACCCGAGAAGACCGGCACGCGGCGGTCGGTGGCGGCATCGCGGGACGCGGCCTCGACCACGGCGCCCTCGCCTTTCTCGCGCGCGGCTTCGGTCGTCTCGACCTCGACGGCTTCGACGGTCACGGGCTTGTCGGGCGAGACGAAGCCGAACTGCGGCTTGTGGGCGGCCTCGAACTCGGCGCGGGCGGCCTGCGCGTCGCCGTCCCAGGTCACCGGCAGCGCCGTGTCGGTGCCCGCGTAGCGCAGGTGGAGGCGCGTCACGGAGGCGGCCGCCGCCACGTCCACGCCCTGCTCGCGCAGCTCCGCCTCGACGGCGCGGGCGAGCTCGGCCCGAAGGCGTGCGACATCCTCCGCACTCTCCTCGCCCAGCGTCTTCACCAGCGCCTGCTGGCGGCTGGCCGAGACGGTGGCCCGCCCGATCCCGTAGGCCGAGAGCAACCCCGAAAGCGGATGGATCAGCACCGCCTCCATGCCCAGCGCGTCGGCCACGAGGCAGGCGTGCTGCCCCGCCGCGCCGCCGAAGGCGTTGAGGAGGTACTTCGTCACGTCATAGCCGCGCTGGACCGAGATCTTCTTGATCGCGTTCGCCATGTTCTCGACGGCGATGGTTAGGAAGCCCTCGGCCACCTCCTCCGGCGTCTTGCCCTCGGCCTCGGCGATCTCGGCGAACTTCGCGCGGACGACCGCGTCGTCGAGCGCCTCGTCCTGGCCGGGGCCGAAGACGCGCGGGAAGAACTCGGGCCGGAGCTTGCCGAGCATGACG
>NZ_JBQLZP010000604.1:0-2730 GCF_052168335.1 Roseicyclus sp.
CGCCCCTCCTTCATCCTGGGGAAAAAACTCCCGCCGGAGGCCCCGGCGCGGCCGAGCCCTGCCGGAGGCGGGGCGAGGGCGCGCCGCCCCCGGTCGGCGCCGCAGGCGCCGAAACCCGCTCGTGTAGGTCGGCGCCGCAGGCGCCGAAATCCCCTCGTGTAGGTCGGCGCCGCAGGCGCCGATCCCGCGGGCGTCCCTCCCGCGCCACGCCCCCTTGCCGCCCCGCGCGCGAGCGGCCAAAAGGGGCGCCATGGCCAGACAATTGCCCTATCACGCGATGGTCGAGATCTTCCGCCGGTTCCGGGACGCCGAGCCCGAGCCGAAGGGCGAGCTCGAGCATGTCAACGCCTTCACGCTGCTCGTTGCCGTCGCGCTGTCGGCGCAGGCGACCGACGCGGGCGTGAACAAGGCCACGCGCGCGCTCTTCCAGGTCGCCGATACCCCGCAGAAGATGCTCGACCTCGGCGAGGAGCGGCTGGTCGAGCATATCCGGACCATCGGCCTCTTCCGCAACAAGGCGAAGAACGTCATGAAGCTCTCGCGCCTCCTCGTCGAGGAGTACGGGGGCGAGGTGCCCTCCTCGCGCGCGGCATTGCAGTCGCTGCCCGGCGTGGGGCGGAAGACCGCGAACGTGGTCCTGAACATGTGGTGGGGGTTTCCGGCACAGGCCGTCGACACCCACATCTTCCGCGTGGGCAACCGCAGCGGCATCGCGCCGGGCCGCGACGTCGACGCGGTCGAGCGCGCCATCGAGGACAACGTCCCCGCCGAGTTCCAGCGCCACGCGCATCACTGGCTGATCCTGCACGGCCGCTACACCTGCGTCGCGCGCAAGCCGAAATGCCCCGCCTGCCTGATCCGCGATCTCTGCGCCTTCGAGGACAAGACCGTGGAGCCGCCACCGAAACCCGCGAAGAGGACCCAAGCATGAGCCAGCGCTACGACGTCGTGGGCATCGGCAACGCCATCGTCGACGTGATCTCCCACGGCGACGACAGTTTCCTCGAGAACATGGGCATCACCAAGGGCATCATGCAGCTCGTGGAGCGGGAACGGGCCGAGCTTCTCTATGCCGCGATGTCCGACCGGGTGCAGACGCCGGGCGGCTCGGTCGCCAACACCATCGCGGGCGTCGGCTCGCTGGGCCTCTCCACCGCGTTCCTCGGCAAGGTGAAGGACGACGCGCTCGGGCGCTTCTACGCCGCCGGGATGGCCGAGCAGGGGACCGCCTTCCCCAATCCGCCGGTGAAGGGGAACCTGCCGCCCACGTCGCGCTCGATGATCTTCGTCTCGCCCGACGGGGAGCGCTCGATGAACACCTATCTCGGCGCGGGCGCCGATTTCGACGAGGACGACGTGGATGCGGGCGTGGCGGGCGCCGCGCGCTGGCTGTTCCTCGAGGGCTACCTCTACGACAAGCCGGAGGGGAAGGCGGCCTTCACGGCGGCGGCGCGCGCCTGCCGGGCGGGCGGCGGCAAGGTCGGCATCACGCTCTCCGATCCGTTCTGCGTCGACCGGCACCGGGCCGACTTCCACCGGCTGATCGAGGCCGAGATGGACTACACCATCGGCAACCACGAGGAATGGCTCGCGCTCTACGAGACGGACGATCTCGACGCGGCGCTGTCGCGCGCGGCCGGCGTGTGCGAGCTCGTCGTCTGCACCCATTCGGGCGACCCGGTGCGGATCATCCGGGGCGCCGAGCGCGTCGAGGTGCCGGTGCAGCGGATCACGCCGGTCGACGCCACCGGCGCGGGCGACCAGTTCGCGGCCGGGTTCCTCTACGGCATGGCCACGGGGCAGGGGCTCGAGACGGCGGGGCGCATGGGCGTCGCCGCCGCCGCCGAGGTGATCCGCCACATCGGTCCGCGCCCCAGGCGGCCGCTCAAGGCGCTCTTCGCCGAGACCGGGCTGATCTGAGCCCGCTCAGCCGACGAGACCGCCGAGGAAGGCCTGCGCCTCCGCGCTTCGCGGCCGCTCGAACACGTCCTCGGTCGGCCCGATCTCGACCAGCCGGCCGAGGTGGAACACGGCCACCCGGTCGGCCACGCGGCGGGCCTGCATCATCGAGTGCGTCACGAGCACGATCGCCTTGTCGTGCTTGAGTTCGAGCACCAGTTCCTCGACCTTCGCCGTGGCGACCGGGTCGATCGAGCCCGTGGGCTCGTCCATCAGGAGCACGTCCGGCATGGTCGAGAGCGCGCGCGCGATGCAGAGGCGCTGCTGCTGGCCGCCGGAAAGTTCCGTGCCGGCAAGGGTGTGGAGGCGGTCCTTCACCTCGTCCCAGAGATGGGCGCGGCGCAGGGAGGCCTCGACATGGGCGGCCATCTCGGCCTCGTCCCGCATCAGGCCGTGGATGCGCGGGCCGTAGCTGACGTTCTGCCAGATGCTGGAGGGGAAGGGGTTCGGCTTCTGCGCGACCCAGCCGAAGCGTCGCCGCAGGAGCGGCGGGTCGATCGAGGGATCGTGTATGTCGATGCCCTGGAACGTCACCTTGCCGGTCAGCCGGACGCCCCGGTTGGCGTCGTGCATCCGGTTGAAGACCTTGAGCATCGTCGACTTGCCGCAGCCCGAGGGCCCGATGAAGGCGAGGACCTCGCCGGGATGCAGGTCGAGCGTGATGTCGCGCAGCGCGTGGACCGCGCCGTCATCGTACCAGAGGTCGAGCGCGGAGACCTCGATCTCGGTGTCCGACAGCACGAAAATCTCGGCCTCGGCCAGCGCCGCGCG
>NZ_JBQLZP010000605.1:0-7617 GCF_052168335.1 Roseicyclus sp.
CCGGGGGCGGAGCCCCCGGCGGGTCGCCGCGCGCAGCGCGGGGAAACCCCCGCCCGTCACTCCGCGCCGAGCCGTCGCAGCAGCATCCGCGCCGCCGCCTGTTCCGCCTGCCGCTTCACCTTGGCTTCCGCCCGCGCCGCGGTCCCGTCGGCCATCCGCGCCTCGACCGTGAAGACCGGCGCATGATCCGGACCCGTCCGTCCCACCTCCACGTAGGCGGGCGGCACCTGCCCGCGCGCCTGCGCCCATTCCTGGAGCGCGGTCTTGGCGTCGCGCGCGTCCTCCTCGACCGCGCGGACCCGGTCGCCCCAGAGGCGCAGCACCAGCGCGCGCGCCGCCGCGAAGCCGCCGTCGAGATAGACCGCCGCGATCACCGCCTCCATCGCGTCGCCCAGAAGCGCCTGCTTGCGCCGTCCGCCCGTCGCCATCTCGGACTTGCCGAGGCGCAGCACCTCGCCGAGGTCGATCTCGCGCGCGACATCGGCGCAGGTCTCCTTGCGCACCAGCGCGTTGAAGCGGGGGGCGAGCTGCCCCTCGCGCGCGCCCTCGTCCTGCGCCAGCAGCGTCTCGGCCATCACCAGGCCGAGCACCCGGTCGCCGAGGAACTCGAGCCGCTGGTTGTCGGGGCGCGTCGGCGAGGACAGCGAGGAATGCGTCAGCGCGCGGCGCAGCAGGTCGTCGTCCGAGAACCGGTAGCCGAGCCGGTCGCAGAAGGCCTCGAGCTCCCGCGCGAGCGCCACGGCCTCACTCGATCGGCTCGAAGAACCGGTCGGCGCGCCAGGTCCAGAAGTAGACCATCCGCTGCCCGGCCGAGGAGAAGATCACGCGGTCGGCGCGGCCGAGGAGGTTCTCCATCGGCACGAAGCCCACGCCGCCGATCGATTGCGGAAACCGCGAGTCGATCGAGTTGTCCCGGTTGTCGCCCATGACGAAGACGGTGCCCTCGGGCACCACGTATTCCGGCGTGTTGTCGCCCCGGCTGCCGTCCTCGATGTTGAGGATAGAATGCGTGACGCCGCCCGGCAGCGTCTCGGTGAAGCGGTCCTTGAGGCAGGTTCCCCCCTGCCCCACCGGCGCGTTCGAGCAGCGCGGCAGGTGGCCGACCGGGCCCTGCCGCTCGTAGGTCTCGGCGAAGGGCTCCTCCGGCGTCAGCTGCACGGGATCGCCGTTGAGGTAGAGCACGCCCTCGCGCACCTGCACCCGGTCGCCCGGCAGGCCGATCACGCGCTTGATGAAGTCCTGGCCGTTCACCGGGTGGCGGAACACGACGACGTCGCCGCGCTCGGGCTCCGAGCCGAAGATGCGGCCCGAGAAGGGGCACATCGAGAACGGGCAGGAATGCCGCGAGTAGCCGTAGGCCATCTTGTTGACGAAGAGGAAGTCGCCGATCAGCAGCGTGTCCTTCATCGAGCCGGACGGAATCCAGAACGGCTGGAAGAAGAGCGTGCGGAAGATCCCCGCGATCAGAAGCGCATAGACCACGGTCTTGACCGTTTCCCAAACGCCGTCCTTCTTGGCCTTCGCTGCCATCGGGCCCCGCCTCACCTGCCTGCCTCCGCGGCCCGCCGGTATACCCTGCTCGCGCGCGCGCCCCGGGTTCATGGGCCGGGGCGGGCCGGGTGTCAAGCGACGCTCAGCTCAGCGTGCGTTGCGCGGCGGGGGACGGCCGGGGGCGCGTGCCCTCCTCGGCGTCCGGCACGGCCTCGATCACGACGAAGGCCTGCGCCCAGGGGTGGTCGTCGGTCAGGCTGACGTGGATCGTCGCCGTGAAGCCCTCGGGCGTCATCTCCGAAAGCCGCTCGCGCGCCCATCCGGTGACCTCCATCACGGGCTGGCCGGTGGGCAGGTTCGTCACCGCCATGTCGCGCCAGGCGATCCCCATGCGCAGCCCGGTGCCCAGCGCCTTGGAGCAGGCCTCCTTCGCCGCCCAGCGCTTGGCATAGGTTGCGGCGGGGTCCTTCATGCGCTCGGCCCGGTGCTTCTCGGTCTCGGTGAAGACCCGGTCGCGGAAGCGGTCGCCGAAGCGGTCGAGCGCGCGCTGGATGCGCTCGATGTTGGCGAGGTCGGTGCCGATGCCGAGGATCATTCCGTCCGTCCGTCCGCGTCAGTCATGCCGCGCCGTGACGGCGGGGGTCGCCCGGTCGATCACCACGACGAGCGGCGACATCACGCTGCCCATGCCATCGTAGCGCCCGGCCGGCAGGGTCAGCACCAGCCCGCGCGCGGCGTCGTAGCTCGCCGTCAGGTCCGCCATGCGGAGGCCCGAGAACCCCTCTCCCTCCGTGGCCGAGACCAGCGCACAGCGCGGGAAGGGCTCGTCGGGCAGGACGTACTCGACCATCAGGTGCGCCGAACAGCACGCCGGTTCCGAAGTGTCGAGACCGATCACCCGGATCTCGCCCTCGGCGAAGCTGCGGACCGCCACCTCGGGCGGCATCATCACGTGGCGGGCATTCGCCTCCCAGGTGTCGCAGTCGCGGATCGCCTGCGCCTGCACCGGCAGGGGCACGAGGAAGAGAATGCCGGCAAGGCCGGTCGCGAGCGCCTTCATGATACCCTCCGGGTCCGGGTCGGAGCCGATGCGCGCACCCTCGCCCATTCCCCGGGGCAAGGCAATCGCGGCGTCCGGACGCGGCCGTTCCAGCCGCGCGCGGCGTCCATGGCGCGGCTCCTAGCCGCGCGCGGCGTCCATGGCGCGGCGCATCTCGGCGATGGCGGCGGGCAGCCCGACGAACAGCGCCTCGCCCATCAGGAAGTGACCGATGTTGAGCTCGGCCACCTCCGGCAGGGCGGCGATCGGACCGACCGTGTCGTAGGTGAGCCCGTGGCCCATGTGAACCTCGAGCCCGAGGTCGGCGGCGCGCTTCGCCCCGTCGACCAGGCGCGCAAGTTCCGCGTCGCGGGCTTCCGTCTCGCCCTCGGCGTGGAGGTCGCAATAGGCGCCGGTGTGCAGCTCGATCACCGGGGCGCCGGCGCGGTGCGCCGCCGCGATCTGCGCCGGATCGGCCGCGATGAACAGGGACACGCGGATGCCGGCCTCCGACAGGGGCGCGATGAAGGTGGCGAGGCGGTTCTGGTCCGCCGCGACCTCGAGCCCGCCCTCGGTCGTCCGCTCCTCCCGCCGCTCGGGCACGATGCAGGCGGCGTGCGGCCGGTGGCCGAGCGCGATCTTCCGCATCTCCTCGGTCGCCGCCATCTCGAAGTTCAGCGGGATCGTGATCGCCTCGAGGATCGCGGAGACGTCGGCGTCGCGGATGTGGCGCCGGTCCTCCCGCAGGTGCGCGGTGATGCCGTCGGCGCCCGCCGCCTCGGCGACGCGGGCGGCGCGCACCGGATCGGGCAGCGTGCCGCCGCGCGCGTTCCGCAGCGTCGCCACGTGGTCGATGTTCACGCCCAGCCTGAGCCTGTCAGCCATTCCCGTCTCCGATGCCTTGTTCCGTCAGTCCGCCGCCTTCGCCTGGCGCTCGAGCTTGTCCATCTTCTTGCGCAGCTTCGCCGCCCGCCGCTTCTGGTAGGCGCGGATCACGGGGACGCTGAGGTAGTAGCACAGCAGCCCGCAGAGCGTGCCGGGGATGATCCCGCCGACGAGCCAGGGCCAGAACACGTCGCGGCCGAAGACGGCAAGCTCGTCCCAATGCGCGCGCTCGGGCGTGAAGATGGCGATGAAGTTGTGCCAGAGGTCGCCCGCCGCGCCTCCGAACTTGGCGAAGACCGACTCGTCCACCTCGCTCCGGGGACTGCTGCCCAGAAGGAAATGCCCGGTCTGGAGCGAGATCACCGCGATGGGAACGTAGGTCAGCGGATTGCCGATGAACGTCGCCAGGAGCGATGCGAGGATCGAGCCGCGCATGATCTTCGCGATGATGCCCGCGAGAATGAAGTGGAGGCCGAAGAACGGAGAGAAGCTGACGAGGACGCCCGCGAAGATGCCGCGCGCGATCTGCTCGGGCGTGCCGGGAAGACGGCGCAGACGGTGCTGCACGTACTGGAACGCGCGGCTCCAGCCGCCGCGGGGCCAGAGAACCTCGGCGACGATCTGCAACCACGGTCGCTGGTCCCTGCGCTTGAAGACCACCGCCAGCCTTTCCCGTTACGCCCCGTGATCGGCCACGGTGCCCCACGTCTCGCCGCCGCCCGTCAGGGGCGACGGTCCAGGTTGCGGAAGCGCTGGACGGCGGCCACGTCGCTGTCGGCCTCGACAGCCATCATGACGGCGTGCAGATGCTCCGCGTCTCGCACGTCCACGTCGATGAGAAGTCGGTAGAAATCCGGCTTCCGGTCGATGAAGTGCAAGTCCGAGATATTGGCGTTCTGCTCGCCGATCAACGTGCAGATGCGCCCCAGCACGCCTTTTTCGTTCGACATGGTCACGTCGATCGTCACGTTGTGGACCGGCGCGTGGCGGCCGTCGCTCCAGTGCAGGTCGATCCAGCGCTCCGGGCTTTCGTCGAAGGCGGCGAGCGCGGCGCAGTCGATGGCATGGACGATCGGGCCGCGGCCGGCATAGGTGATGCCCACGATCCGCTCGCCCGGAACCGGCTGGCAGCATTGTGCGCGCCGCGTGTCACTTCCCGCCGGCAGGCCGATGACCGCGCGCTGCGCCTCGACGGCCTCCTGCTCGCCGCGCTGCGCGAGCTCGGGGTAGAGTGCGGCCACGACCGCCCGCGCCGAGATCTCGGCCGAGCCGATGCGCGCCAGCACCTCGTCTCCGTTCTCGAGGTTGAGAAGCTTGGCCGCCGTGGACAGCGCCTTGTCCGTCGCCTTCTTGCCGTTGTGCTCGAAGGCGACCCGCGCCAGTTCGCGCCCGAGGCGGATGTAGCGCTCGCGGTCGACTTCGCGGAGGTTGCGGCGGATCGCGGCCTTGGCGCGCCCCGTCACCGCGATGTCGAGCCACGTGGCCTGCGGCGTCTGGCCCTCGGCGGTCAGGATCTCGACCGACTGGCCGTTCTTGAGCCGCGTCCAGAGCGGCACGCGCAGACCGTCCAGCCGCGCTCCGACGCAGGAATGGCCGATCCGCGTGTGGATCGAATAGGCGAAGTCGATCGGCGTCGCGCCCTTCGGCAGCTTCACCACGTCGCCCTTGGGCGTGAAGCAGAAGACCTGGTCGGAATACATCTCGAGCTTGACGTGCTCGAGGAACTCGTCGTTGTCCTCGGCATTCTCGAAGCGCTCGGTCAGGCTTTCGAGCCATTTCGCGGGATCGACGGCGAAGGGGTTCTGGGTGCGCACGCCGTCGCGGTAGGCCCAGTGCGCGGCGACGCCCGCCTCGGCGACCTCGTGCATCTGGCGGGTGCGGATCTGCACCTCCACCTGCTTGCCGTCGCGCCCCGAAACGGTCGTGTGGATCGAGCGGTAGCCGTTCGACTTGGGCTGGCTGATGTAGTCCTTGAACCGACCCGGCACGGCGCGCCAGCGCTGGTGGATCGCGCCGAGCACACGGTAGCAGTCGTCCTCGCTGCCGGTGATGACGCGGAAGCCGTAGATGTCCGACAGCCGCGAGAAGGCGAGCTGCTTCTCCTGCATCTTGCGCCAGATCGAGAAGGGCTTCTTCGCGCGGCCGAAGACATCCGCCTTCACCCCGTGCTTCTCCAGCACCGCGCCGATGTCGTCGGTGATCTTCGGGATGACGTCGCCCGTCTCCTTCTGGAGCGTGATGAAGCGCCGGATGATCGAGGCGCGGGCATCGGGGTTGAGGACGCGGAAGGACAGGTCCTCGAGCTCCTCGCGCATCCACTGCATGCCCATGCGGCCCGCGAGCGGCGCGTAGATGTCCATCGTCTCGTGCGCCTTCTTCGCCTGCTTCTCGGGCGGCATGTGGCGGATGGTGCGCATGTTGTGCAGGCGGTCGGCGAGCTTCACCAGGATCACCCGGAGATCCTTCGACATCGCCATGAAGAGCTTGCGGAAGTTCTCGGCCTGCTTGGTCCCGCGGCTCGACAGCTCGAGGTTGGTCAGCTTGGTGACGCCGTCCACCAGCTCGGCCACGTCGCGGCCGAATTCCTCGGCGATCTCGTGATAGGTGCCCTTGGTGTCCTCGATCGTGTCGTGCAGGAGCGCGGTCATGATCGTCGCGTCGTCGAGCCGCTGCTCCGTCAGGATCGCGGCCACGGCGACGGGATGGGTGAAGTAGGGCTCCCCCGAATGCCGCTTCTGCCCGTCGTGCATCCGGCGGGCATAGTCGTAGGCGCCGCGGATCAGCGCCTCGTTCGTCTTCGGGTTGTAGTTCCTGACCAGGCTCACCAGGTCGTCGGCGTCGATCATCTAGGGGCCGTCATCCCTCGATCGGCCGGGCGACCCGGCCTGTTACCTCTGCGACTGGGCTTCCATCATGGCGCGCAGCAACTGCTCGTCGTCCATCGTGTCTTCCACGGGACGGTCGCGGTCGCGCTCGACGCCCTGGAGGAGCGCCATCGCGTCTTCTTCGGGCTCGTCCACCTCGATCTGGGTCTGGTGGCTCTCGATCAGGCGCTCGCGCAGATCCTCGGCGCCCTGCGTCTCCTCGGCGATCTCGCGCAGCGCGACGACGGGGTTCTTGTCGTTGTCGCGGTCGATGGTGAGCGGGGAGCCGGCGGAGATCTCGCGCGCGCGGTGGGCCGCGAGCATCACGAGCTCGAAGCGGTTCGGCACCTTGTCGACGCAATCTTCAACGGTCACGCGGGCCATGAGGGTCCTCCGGATCGGGCAGATGGGCAGAGAAGGCACCATCTAAGGTCCGGAGGCCCGGAACACAAGGCGATTCTGCCCTTGTTGCTCAGGCCGCGGGGCCGAGCGGCGCCACGCCCTCGAGCGCGGCGGGGGGCAGCGCGTCGCGCATCTCGGCCACCGTCCGCCCCAGGACCGGGTGCCGCCAGTCCGGCGCGACCTCGGCGAGGGGCGCGAGAACGAAGCCGCGCTCGGCCATCCGCGGGTGCGGCAGGATCAGCCGCTCTGGCGTGCGCCGCGCGGCCTCGGCGGGCGGCAGGTGCTGCCAGCGGAGGAACTCCTCCCGGTCCGGAAGGACGAGGTCGCCGAGCGCCAGCAGATCGAGGTCCATGATGCGCGCCTCCCAGCGCGCGGTGCGGCGGCGCCCGAACGCCTCCTCGATGCCGTGGAGCCTCTCGAGCAGGTCCTCGGCCGTGCCGTGCCAGTCGAAGGCGGCCGCCGCGTTCACGAATTCGGGGCCCGAACCCGGCGGAAAGGCGGGCGTACGCCAGAGGCGGCTGCGGCTGAGCGGGCTTCCGCCGACGGCCTCCAGCCGGTCCATGGCGGCCGAAACCGCCTCATACGGAGGCATTCCGGCCGCGGGAAGGTTCGCCCCCAGCGCCACAAGCGCACGTTTCGCGTCCGACGCGCATTTGTTTCCTTGCACCTTCTCGTCATTCATTTATTTTCTTCACAATGCGTCGTCGGTCACCTGGGAGCACTCCCTAGGAAGATTTCGCCGCCGGCGCCATATTGGTCATGGGAAATACTCAATGTTCTACCGGGACGAACGGTTGGCGCTGTTCATCGACGGCTCGAATCTTTACGCAGCCGCCAAGGCGCTGGCCTTCGATATTGATTACAAGCTTTTGCGCCAGGAATTCATGCAGCGGGGCAAGCTTCTCCGCGCGTTCTACTACACGGCCCTCCTCGAGA
>NZ_JBQLZP010000606.1:0-5923 GCF_052168335.1 Roseicyclus sp.
TGCTCGCCCGCGCCTCGGGCGAGCAGCTGGCGGTGATGACCGACGCGGTGGCGGCCCACACGGCGGAGGGCTGGAAGGCCTATGCCGGTATGGCCGACGCCCACTTCGCCTACCTCAAGTCGCTGCTCGACCGCGACGAGCCGGACTACCGCGACTGAGCCCCAGACAAGGAAAAACGCACATGAAAACGGGCTTCATCGGCCTCGGCAACGTCGGCGGCAAGCTCGCCGGGAGCCTCCTGCGCAACGGCATCGACCTCAGCGTCCACGACCTCGACGCGGGCCTCGTGGCGCGCTTCGTGGGGCGCGGCGCGCGCGCGGGCGGCAGCCCCGCCGCGATGATGCGGGACTGCGACGTGGTCATCACCTGCCTGCCCTCGCCCGCCGCCTCGGCCGCCGTCCTGGCCGAGATGCTGCCCGAAACGGGGCCGGGCAAGATCTGGATGGAGATGTCGACGACCGACGCCGACGAGATCCTGCGCATCGGCGCGCTGGTGGAGGCGACGGGCGGCATCGCGGTGGAATGCCCGGTCTCGGGCGGCTGCCACCGGGCGGATACCGGCAACATCTCGATCTTCGCGGGCGGCCCCCGCCCGGCGGTCGAGGCGGTCCTGCCGCTCCTCAAGCGGATGGGCCGGCGCATCCTGCACACGGGCGAGCTCGGCACCGCCTCGAAGCTGAAGGTGATGACGAATTACCTCGCCACGGTGCATCTCGTCTCGCTCTGCGAGGCGCTGACGGTGATGAAGGCCGCGGGCCTCGACCTCGCCACCACCTACGAGGCGATACGGATCTCGTCGGGCACTTCCTTCGTGCACGAGACGGAGAGCCAGCTGATCCTCTCGGGCTCGCGCGACGTGAACTTCACGATGGACCTGGTGCAGAAGGACATCGGCCTCTTCCAGAAGCTCGCCGACGTGCACGGCGTGCCGCTCGAGGTCTCGCCGCTGGTCATCGACATCATGTCGGACGGGCAAAGCCGCTACGGCGAGCGGGCGCAGTCCGACCGGATCATCGAGCGGCTGGAGGAGGCGACGGGCCTCAGCATCCTGGCGGACGGTTTCCCCACGGAACTCGTCGACGACGAGCCGGAGGAGGAAGGCTACGAAATCCTGCGCCCCTCCGCCCGGGCCAGCGCCGCCGAGTAGCCCCCCGAAATCGAAACGCGCCGCCCGGATCGGTCCGGACGGCGCGTCGTCTGTCTGGTTCGGGTCCGTCAGGCGGACGTGCGGCGCCGTGCCACGAGCATCAGACCGAGGCCGCCGAGCAGCAGCAGGCCAGACGCCGGGAGCGGGACCGGCGCGATGTTGGCGGCCGAAATCGACGCGCCGTCCAGCGTGAAGCCGTCGCGCTCCGACGTGCGGATGTCGATCAGGGCGAGATCGACGGGCGTGTCGAAGTCGATGACCGCGAGCCAGCGTGCCGCGTCGGGCAGGTTCGTCCGCGTCAGAACCAAGGCGCCGTCCACGAAGATATCGAGAATCTTCTGTCCGGCGTCCGCCGGATCGTCTATCGCGAAGGCCAGGCGGTTGAAGAGGCCGCCGCCCTGAAGCTGCGCACGCCAGCGGATGCCGAGCGTGTCGGCCGAGTTCAGCGACCAGAACCCGTTCTCGGGCAGGATGTTGAGCTGGCCGTTGATGCCCGGGTCGTACTGGAGCGCGATCTGGTTGCAGCCCGCCGGCCCGAGGTCGAGCAGGTTGGCGCAGGTCGTGCCGGTGCCGACGCCACCGATCGACCGGAAGTTGCCGACAAGCGGCGACATGTAACCGAAATCGTCCAGTTCGCCGTACTGGTTTCCGGCGAGGTTCCGCGGCGGGATGCCGGCGAAGCTCCGGTTCTGGTTCGTCGCGTTCTCGAAGTCCTCGACCACCGCATTCTCCGTCGCGGCGCTGAAGCCGGCGGCGGTGAACTCTTCGAAGGTGATCGAAACGGCGTTGGCGGATGCCGTTCCCAGTGCGAGAAACAATGCTGATGCCGCCAGTTTCGCGAAGTTCATATGCTGCGTCTCCTCAATACGGTGGCCGTCGTTACGGACCCTGCTCTGCCTGAAAATGTGCCCGCTGAAGGCACAATCGTATTCCTTGATCCGCACCGAAGCGATTCACGCAACAACACGGTCTATGGGCGCAGTATAACGTCTCCGATTGTGGCGAAGCAAACACTTCTTTGCCGCATTGTTGCCATGTTTCAGGTTTCGCAACAATTTTGCGGCGACCTCGGAGAAACCCGTCCGGATCAACGGGAAGGCCTGCGCCATCTGGCTGGGCTGGGCTGCCTAGGGGGCGACGGGTGTCCCGTGCATGAGGCCGAGCGCAGCGTCTTCCAGCCCCGTAAACACGTCCGCCACCTCCTGCCAGGCCTGCGTGCCGGGCCGGGCGCGTGGCGCAGGTCCGAGGGACCAGAAGGGCCTGATCCCGTCGTGGGGGAAGAAGACCGCAGGCGCCTGCATCGGATCGGCGCGGCGCGCGCCATCGACCGGGACCACGCGCTCGGCAGCTGCGAAGTGAAGCGGCAGGAACCGCTCCCGGTCGAAGGGTTCGATCTGCTCGTAGGGCCAGTGGTCCCCGGCCATGTGCGGCAGGAGCCATGAGAAGGCCCGCGCGAGGCCTCGCCCGTCCTGCCCCTCGAAGGACCAGAGGTCCTGGCCGCAGGCCTCCGCCAGCGTCGCGAGATTGACCCAGCTCTGCAGGTTGAAGCAGCAGTAATGCGCCGTCATCGTGCGCACCATCTCGTGGGGCTGCCGCCCGTCGGGCTCGAACTGCTCGAGGATGCGCTCGCGGCTGGTCAGGAAGGTGCGCCCGAGCAGCGCGGCATCGCCGAGGAAGGCGGCGATCGAGGCGGTCTGAAGATCGTAGCAGACGCCGTGGTTGTTCTGCGAAAGCCTCTCCTGCTGGCCCTGCTCGCTCGTCAGGAGCCAGTCGAGATATTCGGCCAGCCAGGCCCGGAATCCCTCCCGCTCCTCCACCGACAGCGCATCCGCCCGCTCCAGGACACGCACGGCGTCGAGGAAATAGTAGAGGTCCTTCATCTCGATGACGCCGGACTTCGCGCCCACGTCGTCCGGCCCGAGCGACCGGACCTGCGCATAGCGCAGGTGCGGGTTCATCCGCGTTCCGGGGTCGAGGAACCAGGTCCGCACCAGGCGCGCGGCATGACCGGCATAGCGCTCCTCGCCCGTCGCGAGCCAGGCCAGCGCAAGGGTCGTCGTGTCGTCGAACATCCGTTGCAGGCGCGTGCGGTCGTAGCGGTCGCTGTCCGGCTCGTAGAGCCGCGTGCCGGGAATGCGCTCGCCGTCGCGGAAGACGTAGGGCATCCCCGAGGGCGTCGCCGGGTTGGGCCACCAGTAGGGCGCGGGGTGGTAATAGTCGTGCCGGTCGCCGCTCGGCGGCAGCGAGGTCTTGTCGACCACCGACCAGGGCCCGCGCTCGAGCGCCAGTTCGGCCTCGAGAACCAGGCGGTCCAGCATGGCGCGCTCCGGCGTATCCCGCCCGGCCTCGGCGAGTGCGGCGATGCGCGCGGCGTCGTACTGCACGAGGTTGCCGGGCGCGTAGGTCAGCGACATGGCCTCGATGTCGAGCCGGTCGAGCAGCGCGGTGATCGCCTCGAGGCGGGCCTCGCCCCGCCCCCGCAGCCCCGTGACCTTGTCGGCCTCGAGCTTTGCATGCCCCGAGAAGAGGCGCGCGACCCACCCCGCCTCTCCGGCGGAGCCCGCATCCTCGGAGAGCGGCGCGCGTGCCATGTCCCAGACATCGTCCGGCCAGCCGTCCCAAGTGCCGGGAATGCCGAGCCGCAGGAAGAGTTCGACCTTGGGCCGCCTTCCGTAGTTGAAACGCTCGTCGAATTCCTCGGCACTGTCGCGCCGGAACAGGATCTGCGGCTCCTCGGCCGCCGCGGGCCGATAGGCGGGATCGAGCAGGTCCGTGTTCTCGAGCGTCCGCGACATCGGCACGGTGAAGTACTTGAGGTAGGGGCGCGCCTTCACGGCCGCGACGATCTCGGCCCAGGCGCCCTCGGTCAGGAAGCAGTTGCCGTCCCAGGGCAGAACCCACTTCGCCCGCCCCTTGCCGTCGCGGAGCGCGGCGTTCCGCGCGCCGTTGTTGTTGATCGCGTAGTTGTTCTTGTGCCGCCGCAGATGCGCCTCGGCCCGCGACTGGTCGTAGGGCGTCATGTCGTGGTAGCGCCCGCGCAGGAAGAAGGCGGGCTCGGGGAAACCCTCCAGGTCCCAGCCCGCTTGCGCGTAGTCCTCGAGCACGAAGGGAATGTGCAGGAAGGACTGCCCCCGCTCCTCCAGCAGCGCGATGACCTTCGCCTCCTCGTCGGGATCGAAGATGCGGTTGACCACCCAGCGCTTCTCGCAGCCGGGAAGCTCGGGCTCGTGGTCGAGCATGAAGCGCAGGTTCGACAGCGTCTGGCCGGTCTCGTGGCGCGGCGGCAGGTCGTTGCCGAGGATGCGGTAGAGCACGAAGGTGTCCGGCTCGCGGTCGAGGCCCGCGACGCGATACTCGGCGCGGAGCGCCACGATGTCGGTCGCCGGACGCCGCGCCGGCGGCGGGATGCGCACACGGGGGCTGTAGGCGCCGCGCACCGGCTGCGGCGGGTCGATGAAGGCGCCGATGTCCTCGATCCTCCGCGCGAGGAAGCCCGAGGGACTGAAGTCGATCAGCCGGACGCCGCGCCACTTGCGCCAGAGCATACGAAAGCGCCGCTCGAAGAGCGCGGCGTCCTCCTCTGCCCCGTAGATCGCGCGGGGGAAGTATTCGTGCGTGAAGCCGGCGTGCCGGATCGCCCGCGTGTCGGGGCAATCGGTCAGGAACAGCGGCCGGAGGCTCCGCGACATGACGACCTGCCGCTCGACGAGGCGAACGGTGGCGGCGACCCGCTCGGGCGGCAGGTCGAAGAGCGTGACGAAGACGACGCCTGCGCCGGTCGGCAGGTCGGGCGCGGCGTGACCGGGCCGCGGCCGCAGGAAACCGGAGGGCGGCCGCGGCGCGGGCCAGCCCGCCAGGACGCCCGGAGGAGCGTCCGGCCGGGGGGCGGGCTCGGGGACGCGGTCCGTCGTCCAGAGGACCTCGATCGGTCCGGCACGCCCCGCCTCGGCGTCGAGCCGGTCGTGGATCTCGGCGATGCGGTAGAACTGCGCCCCGACGCTGGGTCCGCCGCCGCCCTGGCCGCCGTTTCCCTGGCCGCCGTTCCCGTGGCCCGAATCCCTTGTCCCCGTCATGCCGCCCCCGCCATGCGCCGGACGATGTCCGCGGCCGCCTGCGCCCCGTTCTCCGTTTGCAGCTCCGCGCAGGCCTTGCGGATCACGGCATTCGTCTCGGGCGTCAGCAGCGCCCGGCAGAGCGTCGGCAGGAGGTGCATCTCCTCGTCGGTCAGGTCGAAGCCGGCCATGCGCTCCTGCGCGAACTCCGCGCGCGCGCCCTGGTCGTCCATCGAGGGATGGCGGTTCGCGACGAAGATCGACGGCAGGCCGAAGGCGAGCACCTCGTGATAGGTGTTGTATCCCGCGGCGGCGACCGAGAAGTCGAACGCGTTGAAGTAGCGGCTGATCGGATAGCCGCGCAGGATGCGCACGCCCGGCCAGCGCGGCAGCGGGATCGCGCCGTTCGACCACTCCGCGACCACGACCTGCACGCCCTCGAACCGCGCGAGGGCGGTGACGATCCGGTCGGTGAGATCGACCACGTCGCGGTTGCCGCCCGACCCCGGCTGGATCAGCACCGCCTGCCCTTCCTCCGCGAGGCCGAGCGCGGCGCGCGCCTCGGCCCGGCCGAGAAGCTCGTCCGCGTCGAGGAGGCGGATCGGCGGCACCTGCACGACCTCGTGGCGGCGTCCCGCGGTCGAGCCCGTGTCGAGCGCCCCCGCGACCTCGCCCTGGCTCGGCAACGCGCGGTTCTTCGACTGCATCATCGAGCCGGGCGAGG
>NZ_JBQLZP010000607.1:0-17738 GCF_052168335.1 Roseicyclus sp.
CGCCGCCCGGCCGCACCTCGGGCCGCGGCGTGTCGGTGCCGGGGGCCATCGCCGCGGAGGGCTGCGCGCGGTCGCGCCCGAACCCCCCCTCGCCGCCGAAGAGCCCGCCACCACCGCCACCGCCGAAGATCGGGCCGCCGCCGCAGCCGGCGAGCGCAAGCAGGAGGGTCAGGGAAATCGCGTGTCTGGTCATGGCGCCGAGCCTAGGCCCTTTTGCCTGTGCCGATCAACATTTCCCTGCCGCAAGCGCCGGGGAGCGCCTGTCCCCGCATCGCGCGCCGGGCTTGCGGGCGGTGCCCGCGGTGCATACTCTTTGACCATGGAACGCGACGCCCCGCTCATCGACCCCTTCGCCCGCGCGATCACCTACCTGCGCGTCTCGGTCACCGATCGCTGCGACTTCCGCTGCGTCTATTGCATGTCCGAGAACATGCAGTTCCTGCCGAAAAAGGAGCTCCTGACGCTGGAGGAGCTCGACCGCATGTGCTCGACCTTCGTCCGGCTGGGCGTGCAGAAGCTGCGCATCACCGGGGGCGAGCCGCTGGTGCGGCGGGACATCATGACCTTCTTCCGCGCCATGTCGCGGCACCTCGAGAGCGGCGCGCTGAAGGAGCTGACGCTGACGACGAACGGCAGCCAGCTCGCGCGCTTCGCGGGCGAGCTGCACGCGCTCGGCGTCAGGCGGGTGAACGTGTCGCTCGACACGCTCGACGAGAAGAAGTTCGCGGACATCACGCGCTGGGGCCGCCTGCCGCAGGTGCTCGAGGGGATCGACACCGCGCAGGAGGCGGGCCTCAAGGTCAAGATCAACGCCGTCGCGCTCAAGGGCTTCAACGAGGACGAGCTTTTCGAGCTCCAGGACTGGTGCGCGTCGCGCGGCATGGACCTGACCTTCATCGAGGTCATGCCGATGGGCGATCTCGGCAACGAGGACCGGCTCGACCAGTACTGGTCGCTCAAGGACCTCCGCGCGCGGCTGGCCGAGCGCTTCAGCCTCGTCGACCTCGCCGAGCGGACGGGCGGCCCGGCACGCTACGTGCGGCTCGAGGAGACGGGCCAGAAGATCGGCTTCATCACGCCGCTCACGCACAATTTCTGCGAGAGCTGCAACCGCGTGCGGCTGACCTGCACGGGGCAGCTCTACATGTGCCTCGGCCAGGAGGACATGGCCGACCTCCGCGCGTCGCTCCGCGCCTCGAAGGACGACGCGCTTCTCGTGGACGCGATCCGCGCCGCCATCGGCCGCAAGCCCAAGGGGCACGACTTCGACTATTCCCGCCAGGAAGTGGCCGGCCAGATGAGCCGCCACATGAGCCACACGGGGGGCTGAGGGGTCAGCGGCAGGATGGCGGCGGCATCCCGATGTGACACGCCCGCGACCAGGCGAGCCCGGCGTTCCCCCTGCTGGCCGAAGTGAGGTCTCGCCGACAGACGAGCCTGCTCGTGACGTGGAAGTCCGCCGGAAATTCATTGCCACCTTCAATGATCTTCACGACGAGAAGCTTGTTGAAATTTCCGGAAAGCTTGACCTGGACGCGATCGGTTGAACTCTTGGGGCCGATGGTCTTGATCTCGACCCAATCCTTCCCGAGACGACCATCAGATCCACTCGTGTCCGGCTTCCGGTGCAGCCTGACTCCCCAAACCATCGCGCCGTACAACTCCCCAAGCGCGCCGTAGATGTTGAGGTGCCTGCCGGTGGTGTCGCGATACTCGGCTGCCGCTCGGGACAGTCGAATGAACTGCCGGATCACGGGAAGCTCAGCGTCGGGAAATCGTCTGCAGAGGCGGTCCTGCCACTCGAGTACGGGCAACAGGGCATCCATCGGCTCATCGGGGTCGATGTCGCCGAAGTCCTCGAACGCGATCCACTCACCGTCGCCTATCCATACGGCATTGTCCGGTCCGAGTTGTCCCATCCGTTCCATTCCCTGCCATCCGACACGAGCACTTGCAGGGAACAATGCGTGCATTTTGAGGCGTCAGGCAGAAATGCCCCTCTATTCCGCCCGCGCGCGGATCACCGGGCCCTCGGGCGTGTGGAGGATCAGGGCGCCGGTCTCGTCGAAGTCGTGACGGATGACGCGGGACAGCGCCTCGAAGAAGCGGCGTTCCTGCGTCATCAGCGCCTCGGGGCAGGCCATCATGGTCGAGCCCGCCTGCCCGAAGGACAGCCCCTCGCCCGTCAGCTCGTAGCCCGAGAACCAGCGGTTGCAGCCGCCCGAGCCGGCCACCCGGCCCTCCCGCCCGAAGAGGAGCGTCACGCGCGAGGCGTCGATGATGCCCTGCCCGTCGATGTCCTCGACCACCCATTCGCGCCCCGCAATCAGGTCGCGCGGGTCGCCGCCGCAGCCCCGTTCCACGTTGTCTCCCATGGCCATCTCCACGCTCTCGGGATAGGGCATTCCGCTCATGTCGTCGCGGCAGATGCCGTCGCGCCGCACGAGGACGACGCGGAGCGGCTGGTCGGGATGCCGCGCGTCGATGACGATGTCGCCCTCGGGCGTGAGCTCCGTCGAGAAGACCGGCAGGTCGAGATCCTCGAATCCCAGGCGGACCAGCAGCAGGCGGCCCTCGGCGACGTCGGCGCGCCAGAAGGGCTCGTTCCCGCGCGCGGTGTAGCCCTGCTCGCCCATGGGCAGGATCATGCGGCACTCGGGGAGTTGCGTTCCCGCCACCGAGGCGAGCGCGCCGTCGCCCCGGTTCCAGAACCATGTGCCGGGATCGTCCGGCGCCTCGTAGCGCGCGCCCGACGCGGCCTCGGAGGGCGCGAGGCGGATGCGCGCCTCGCCGGTGTCGAGGATCGCGTCCTGCCCGGCGAACCCCACGCGGAGGACGCGTTCGCCGCAGCGGAAGGCGGAGGTGAAGCCCATCGGCTCGAACGGGCGGAGCACGACCTCGCCGAGATCGACATCGTCGCTCCCGGCCTCGACGGCGATCGGCTGGCTCAGCCAGTTCACCCGTCCGCCGAGGGCGATCCCGACCCGCAGCGTCGCCTCCAGCCCCTCGGGGATGTCGAGCGCGAAGGGCAGCGGCACCTGCGCGCCCTCGGTCGGCTGGCGCAGCGCGGCGATCTCGCTCATGCCGAAGCCCGTCGCCTCGACCATCAGCACGGCCTCGGGCGGCAGCGCGATCCGCGCGAGGTAGATCGCCTGCCCGGCGATCTCGCGCGCCTCCTGCGCGGCGGAGGGCAGGACGGCCAGCGCGGCGAGCAGGGCGCCGAGGAACGGTGCGGGGCGCGGGATCACGGGGCGGTCCTCCTCGTTACGGGCATCGGTGGGAGACTACCGCGCGCGTCCCCGCATTTCACCGGCAAATGTCGCGCTCGGCAATCAAGAGGCGCCGCCCCGCCGAACGCGGAAGTCGCGGGCGACGGCCTCGGGGTCGTAGCGGCTGGCCACCCAGTCCGCGAAGGGCATCGCCGCGTCGCCGCCGTCCGCGCCGTAGGCGTCGAGCACGGCGCCGAGGACGCCCGCACGGCTCCCCCTGAGGTGGAAGAACCGGAAGGACAGCATCCGCCGCGCCACCGGCAGCGGCACGCCCTCGACCGCGAGGAGGTAGACAGCCGAGGCGAGGCCGGCCCGGTCGGCCCCCGCCTTGCAGTGGATGAGTAAGGGCCGCTCGATCCGCCCGAAGGCCTCGATCAGCGCCAGGAGCGAGGCGCGCGTCGGCGCCGCCTTGTCGCTCATGCCGACGACGTGGAGCGCGAGGCCCATCTCCTCGCACCAGAGCCGCTCGGTCGCGTTGTGGGCTGCGCCGGGGCTGTCGCGGAGGCTGAGGACCGAGCGCAGGCCCAGCGCCTTCAGCCGCCGCAGCCGCGCCTCGGTCGGGTGGTTCGAGCGGTAGACGCCCGGCGCGATCTCGGCCTGGTTGGTCCAGACCGTGCGTAGGATGCCGTGATCGAACCAGGCGTTGTAGATGCGGGCCTTGCGCCAGGTCTCGGCGTCCACCGGCGCGACGTTGAAATGCGCGCGCCAGCGGCGTTCGATCTCGGTGAGGCGGCGCAGGAGGGGCATCTGTCTGGCTGTCGGGTTCCGGGGCCCGTCGATGTCCCAGAAAACCGCGCCTCGGACAAGGGCGGGGCGCGACGGCCCCGCCCCTTCCGTGGCGTCGGCGTCACGCGGCGGGCAGGCGCCGCTCGACGATCTCGGCCCACCAGGAGCAGCCGGCGGGAATGACCTCGTCGTTGAAGTTGTAGAGCGGGTGGTGAACCATCGCCGTGTCGCCGTTGCCCACGAGAATGTAGGCGCCCGGCCGCGCGTTCAGCATGAAGGCGAAGTCCTCGCCGCCCATGACCTGGGGCGCCTCGGCGCAGTCGCCCGAGACGGCGCGGGCGACCTCTGCGGCGAACTCGGTCTGCTCGTCGGAGTTGATCATCACCGGGTAGTTGCGCTTGTAGTCGAGCTTCGCCGTGCCGCCGAAGGTGGCGGCGGTGCCCTCGACGATGGCCTTCATGCGGCTCTCGGCGAGGTCGCGGATGTCGGGGTCGAGCGTGCGGACCGTGCCCTTCAGCGTCACCGTCTCGGGGATGACGTTGTGCGCCTTCGAGCCGGTCTCGAAGCTCGTGACCGAGACCACGACCTGCTTGATCGGGTCGGCGTTGCGGCTCGCAATCGTCTGGAGCGCGAGGACCATGTGCGCGGCCATCACGGTCGTGTCGATCGTGTCCTGCGGCTTGGCCGCATGGCCGCCCTTGCCCTTGACGTGGATCGTGAAGAGGTCGGCGGCGGCGAAGAACGGGCCGGGCCGGATCGCGAACTTGCCCGCCTCGACGCCCGGCCAGTTGTGCATCCCGTAGACCTCGGAGATGTCCCAGCGCTCCATCATGCCGTCGTCGACCATCTCGCGGCCGCCGCCGCCGCCCTCCTCGGCGGGCTGGAAGATCACCGCCACGGTCCCGTCGAAGTTCCGCGTCTCGGCGAGGTACTTGGCCGCGCCGAGCAGCATCGCGGTGTGCCCGTCATGGCCGCAGGCATGCATCGCGCCCGGCGTCTTCGAGGCATAGGGCAGCCCCGTCTCCTCGTGGATCGGCAGCGCGTCCATGTCGGCGCGGAGGCCGATGGTCCGGCCGGAGGCGTTGGTCTTGCCCTTGATGATGCCGACCACGCCGGTCTTGCCGATACCCTCCACCACCTCGTCGCAGCCGAACTCCTTCAGCTTCGCGGCCACCATCGCCGAGGTGCGGTGCGTCTCGAAGAGGATCTCGGGGTGCTCGTGCAGGTCGCGGCGCCACTCGGTGATCTCGGGCAGCAACTCGGCGAAACGGTTCTTCACGGGCATCTTGTGGTCTCCTGTCTGTCTATTGGCTCGCCGGCATCCGTCTCTCGACGATCTCGGCGAAGAAGCTGCATCCGAAGGGGATGGCCTCGTCGTTGAAGTTGTACTTGGGGTGATGGCACATCGCGCTGTCGCCGTTCCCGAGGAAGAGATAGGCACCCGGACGCTTCTGCAACATGTACGAGAAGTCCTCGGAGGGCATGATCGGGTCGACATCGTCGGCCACGGAATTGGCCACCGCGCGCGCAGCGTCGACGGCGTATCCCACCGCGCCTGCATCGTTCACCGTGACCGGGTAGCCGGGGATCCAGTTCAGGGTCGCCGTGGCGCCGAAGGCGCTGGCCGTATCCTCCACCACGCGGCGGATGCGGCCTTCCATCAGCTTGCGGTCGTCGGGGTGGAGGCAGCGCACCGTGCCCTGCATCCGCGCGGTGTGCGCGATGATGTTGGACGCGCCCGAATCGGTGCGGAACGTCCCTACCGTCAGCACGACCGAGCGCAGCGGATCGACGCTCCGCGAGACGATGGAGTGCAGCGTCACGACGATCTGCGCGGCGACGAGCGTGGTGTCGACGGCCTTGTGCGGCTCGGCCGCGTGGCCGCCGAGGCCCGTCACGACGATCTCGAACTCGTCGGAGGAGGCCTGCAGCGGCCCCGGCCGCGTGACGATCGTGCCCACGGGGATTCCGGGCGCGTTGTGCATCCCGTAGACCTCGTCGATGCCGAAGCGCTCCATCAGCCCGTCCTCGACCATGGCGAGCGCGCCCGCGCCCCCCTCCTCGGCCGGCTGGAAGATGAGGACGACGTTGCCCTCGAAGTTCCGCGTCTCGGCGAGATACTTCGCGGCGCCGAGCAGCATCGAGGTATGGCCGTCATGGCCGCAGGCATGCATCGCGCCGGGCGTCTCGGAGGCATAGGGCAACCCCGTCTCCTCGTGGATCGGCAGCGCGTCCATGTCGGCGCGAAGCCCGATGGTGCGCGCGCCCGTGCCCTTCCCCCGGATCACGCCGACGACGCCGGTGCGGCCCACGCCCTCGACGATCTCGTCCACACCGAACTCGCGGAGCTTCTCGGCCACGAAGGCGGCGGTCTTGTGGACCTCGTAGAGGATCTCGGGGTTGCGGTGCAGGTGCTGCCGCCACCCGGCGATCTCGGGCAGCATCTCGGCGAAGCGGTTGCGGATGGGCATGGGAGCCTCCTCAGGCGGCGGGCATCCGGCGTTCGACCAGCTCCGCGAAGAAGGAGCAGCCGTAGGGGATGGCCTCGTCGTTGAAGTCGTAGGCGGGGTGATGCACGCCCGCCGTGTCGCCGTTGCCGACGTTGATGAAGGCGCCGGGCCGCGCGTTCAGCATGTAGGCGAAGTCCTCGCCCCCCATGCGCGGCGGACGGCCCCAGTGGACCTTGTCCGAGCCCGCGACGGCGCGCGCGATCTCGGCGGCGATCTCGGCGTTGGCATCGTGGTTCACCACGACCGGGTAGCCGCGCTCGTAGCGGAGGTGCGCCTCGCAGCCATAGGCCTCGGCGGTGGAGTGGATGAGGCGCGTCACGCGCTCCTCCGCCATGTCGCGCACGCCCGCGTCGAGGGTGCGGACGGTGCCGCGGATCAGCACCTCGGGCGGGATCACGTTGAAGGCCTCCGACGACGTGCGCAGCGTGCAGACCGAGACGACGATGTTCTTGATCGGGTCGGTGTTCCGGCTCGCCACGGTCTGCAGCGCCATGACCACGTTGCAGGCGGCGGGCGTCGGGTCGATGCACATGTGCGGCCGGGCGGCATGGCCGCCCTTGCCCAGGATCGTCACCTCGAACTCGTCGGCGGCGGCCATGATGGGCCCCGGGCTCACGCCGAACTCGCCCACGGGCAGACCCGGCTCGTTGTGCATCCCGTAGACCTCGCAGATGCCGAAGCGCTCCATCATGCCGTCCTTGACCATGAGCTCGCCGCCCCCGCCGCCCTCCTCGGCCGGCTGGAAGATCAGCGCGACGGTCCCGTCGAAGTTGCGGGTCTCGGCGAGGTACTTGGCCGCGCCGAGCAGCATGGCCGTGTGTCCGTCATGGCCGCAGCCGTGCATCTTGCCGGGCGTCTGGCTGGCATAGGGCAGGCCCGTCATCTCGGTCATCGGCAGCGCGTCCATGTCGGCGCGCAGGCCCACGCAATAGCCGCGGCTGTCGGTCTTGCCGCGGATCAGCGCGACGATGCCGGACCGCCCGATGCCGCTGTGGATCTCGTCCACGCCGAACTCGCGGAGCTTGGCCTCCACCAGCGCCGTGGTCTTCGGCAGGTCGAACAGGATTTCGGGGTTCATGTGGATCTCGCGCCGCCAGCCGGCGATCTCGGGCATGAGCTCCGCGAGACGGTTCTTGATGGGCATCACTTCTCCTGCAGCGTGTCGAGGAGGCGGTTCATGAACGCCTCCCCCTTCGTGAGTTCCTCGACGGCGAGCCATTCGTTGGGCTGGTGCGCCTGGGCGATGTTGCCGGGCCCGCAGACCACGGCCGAGATCCCGGCGGCCTGGAACTGCCCGGCCTCGGTCCCGTAGCTGACGACCTTGCTGCCGTTCTCGCCGGTCAGGCGGCGGACGAGCGCCTCGGCCTCGCCCTCCTCCTCGGCGGCGAGGCCGGGCACGTCCCACTTGGGGTTCGCGTCGATCCGCGCCTCGGGACGCACGGCCTTCATCCCCGCCTCGATCCGGTCGATCTCGGCCTTGATGCGGGCGGCCCACTCGGCGTTCGGCTCCTCCGGCACGCAGCGGGCCGACAGGACGAAGGTGCAGTCCTTGGCGGTGATGTTGTGCGCCGTGCCGCCCTGGATCATCCCGACATGAAGCGTCGTGTAGGGCGGGTCGTAGTCGCCGGCGGGATCGGCCTTGGCGGCGTTCTCCTCGTTCACGCGGTTCGCCCAGTCGATCAGGCGCGCGCCCTCCATGATGGCCGAGACGCCCTTGTAGGCGATGGAGGAATGGACCTCGTAGCCGCGGAAGTGCAGGTCGAAGCCGACGCCGCCCTTGTGACCGTTGACGATGCCCCACTCGGTCGGCTCGCCGATGATGGCGAGCGCGGCCTTGGGAAGATGCGTCGCCATCTTCTCGATCATCGGCGGCGCGCCGATGCAGCCGATCTCCTCGTCGCGCGAGAGGCAGAGCTGGAGGGGGCGGGTCACGCCGCGCCGCTGCGCCTCGACCGTGGCCCAGATGGCGAGCGCGTCGAAGCCCTTCATGTCGCAGCAGCCGCGCCCGATGAGCCTGCCGTCCTTCTCGATCACGGTGAAGGGGTCGCTGTCCCATTCCTGCCCGTCGACGGGAACCACGTCGGTATGGCCCGAGAGGACGACGGCGCCCGCGACCTCGGGGCCGACATGGGCATAGAGGCTCGCCTTGCGGCCCTCGGGGTCGTAGTCGCGGTGGCAGGCGATGCCGTGCTCGCCGAGATACGCCTCCACCCAGTCGACGAGGTCGAGGTTCGAGTCGCGGCTGACGGTGGGGAAGGAGACGAGCTTGTCGAGGAGTTGGCGCGGACTGAGGGGGTCTGGCATGGCAGTTCAGTATCCGCTGTCGGTGGTGAGGATGAGGTGGCCGGGCTCGACCTCCTCGTAGCGCGAGGGTTCGGGCACGTAGCCGATGGGATGGACGGGCGACGGGATCGGCTTGAAGTTCAGGTCCTTCTCGGCCTTCCGCCTGGCCGGGTCCGCGATGGGCACGGCCTTCAGCAGGGCCTGCGTGTAGGGGTGCTGGGGGTTCTCGAAGATGCGCGCGCGCGGCCCGATCTCGACGATGCGCCCCAGATACATGACGCCGACCATGTGCGAGACGCGCTCGACCACGGCCATGTCGTGGCTGATGAAGAGGTAGCTGAGGCCAAGCTCGGCCTGAAGCTCCATCATCAGGTTCAGCACCTCCGCCTGCACCGACACGTCGAGCGCCGACACCGCCTCGTCGGCGATGATGAGCTTGGGGTTCAGCGCGAGCGCGCGGGCGATGGCGACGCGCTGGCGCTGTCCGCCCGAAAGCTCGTGGGGGTAGCGCGTCATGAAGTCCCTGGGCAGCCGCACCCGGTCGAAGAGCTTCGCGACACGGTCCCTCCGCTCGTCCGGGGGCACGTGCTCGAAGTTCAGCATCGGCTCCGCGACCTGGTGCGAGAGCTGCATCTGCGGATTGAGCGACGCGAACGGGTCCTGGAAGATCATCTGCATGTGGCGCCGGGCCTTGCGCAGATCCTGCGGGTTCAGCGCCATGATGTCGGTGCCGTCGAGATCGACCTTGCCCGAGAGCGGCTCGACCAGCCGCAGGATCGAGCGGCCCGCCGTCGACTTGCCGCAGCCCGATTCGCCCACGAGGCTGAGGGTCTGGCCCGCGTTGATCGTCAGCGACACGTCCTCGACCGCGTGGACGTTGGCCACCGTGCGGCGCAGCAGCCCGCCCTTCACGGGGAAGCGGGTGACGAGATTCTCGACCCGGAGCAGCACCCTGTCCGTGCCCGCGATGGGGCGGGGCGCGGGCGCGTCGGCCGGCGCGCTCATGAGCTTCATCGGCTCGGGCAGCGCCTTGCCCTGCATCTCGCCGAGCTTCGGCACGGCGGACAGAAGGGCCTGGGTATAGGGGTGCTGCGGATTGGCGAAGATCTCCTCGACCGGCCCCTCCTCGACCTTGCGGCCGCGATACATCACCACGACGCGGTCGGCGATCTGGGCGACCACGGCCATGTCGTGCGTGATGAACATGACGCTCGTGCCGGTCTCGCGCTTCAGCCGGTCGATCAGCGCGAGAATTTCCGCCTGGATCGTCACGTCGAGCGCGGTGGTGGGCTCGTCCGCGATCAGGATGCGCGGTTCGCAGGCGAGCGCGATGGCGATGACGACGCGCTGGCGCATGCCGCCCGACAACTCGTGCGGATACTGCTGGAGGCGGCGCTCGGGCTCGGGGATGCGGACCTGGCGCATGAGCTCGAGCGCGCGGGCGCGGGCCTCGCGCTTCGACATGCCCTTGTGGCGGATCAGCCCCTCGGTCAGCTGCCGCTCGACGGTGAATACCGGGTTCAGCGCGGTCATCGGCTCCTGGAAGATCATGCCGATCTCGTTGCCGCGGATGTCGCGCATCAGGCCGCTGTCGGCCTTGGCGAGGTCGATCGGCTCCTCGTCCTTGCGGTCGAACATGAGTTGCCCGCCCGCGATCGCGCCGCCCCCGTACTCGACGAGGCGCATCAGCGAGAGCGACGACACGGACTTGCCCGAGCCGCTCTCGCCGACGATGCAGACCGTCTCGCCCGCGCCGACCTCGAAGGACACGTCCTCGACGCCGACGATGGTGCCCGACTTGGTGTGGAATTCCACGCGAAGGTTGCGGACCTGCGCAATCGGCCGGTCGAGCATGTGTCCCCCTGTCCCTGGCTGGATGACCTCGTGACGCTATGACCGGAAAGCGGGTGCTGTCAAATGCCGCGACTGCTCAAATCGGAGGCATTCTCGCACGCCATCGGGCTTGCTTTTTGACGAGGTTGCGCGTTCGATGATCCGGGGCTGGACAATCGGGACGTGTCGTCCTGTCATCGCCCGGACCCGCATAACCATAAACTTCGGCCGACCGGCCGGCAGACATCACTGTCAAGGTGAGTTCAACAAGGAGATGAAGACCTCATGACCCGCAAAACCCTCCTGCTCGGCGCCGCGGCGCTGGCGCTGGCCCCCGCGGCCGCGCTGGCCGAGCGCGGCTCGTCCGGGCACCTCAACATCATCTACTGGCAGGCGCCCTCGACGCTGAACCCCTATCTCTCGGGCGGCACGAAGGAGATCGAGTCGGCCTCGCTGATCCTCGAGTCGCTGGCCCGCTTCGACGACAACGGCGAGATGGTGCCGTGGCTGGCCGCCGAGATCCCGACGCTCGAGAACGGCGGCGTCTCCGAGGACCTGACCTCGATCACCTGGACGATCGCCGACGGCATCACCTGGTCGGACGGCTCGGCGCTGACCGCCGAGGACTTCATCTTCACCTGGCAGTACTGCACCCATCCCGAGGGCGGCTGCGCGCAGCTCAGCTCCTATGACGGCGTGACCAACGTGGAAGCCGTGGGCGACAACCAGGTGCGCATCACCTTCGGCGCACCGACGCCCTTCCCCTACACCGCCTTCGTCGGTTCGGAGAGCCCGGTGATCCAGGCCGCGCAGTTCGCCGACTGCCTCGGTGCCCGCGCGCCCGAGTGCACGAGCGCCAACTTCGGCCCGATCGGCACCGGCCCCTTCGTGGTGGACGAGTTCCGCCCGAACGACGTGATCGAACTCTCGGCGAACCAGAACTACCGCAACCCCGAGCAGCCCTACTTCGCCACCGTGACCTTCCGGGGCGGCGGGGACGCAGCGGCGGCCGCGCGCTCGGTCTGCCAGACGGGCGAGTTCGACTACGCCTGGAACCTGCAGATCGACCCGCAGATCCTCGCCGACATGGAAGCCGAGGGGATGTGCAACGTCGTGACCGCGTTCGGCACCTCGGTCGAGCGTCTGCACCTCAACCAGACGAACCCCGACCCGGCGCTCGGCGACGTGCGCTCGACCGCGCAGGCGGGTCCGCACCCGTTCCTGACGAACCCGATCATCGGCCAGGCGCTGTCCATGGCGATCGACCGGGCCCTCATCGTGGAAGTCGGCTACGGCGCGGGCGGCCAGGCCACCTGCAACGTGCTCCCGGCGCCCGAGCTCTATGCCTCGACCGCCAATGATGCCTGCCTCACGCAGGATATTCCCGGCGCCATCGCGCTGCTGGACGAGAACGGCATCGTCGACACCGACGGCGACGGCGTGCGTGAGTACAACGGCGTGCCGCTGCGCATCGTCTACCAGACCTCGACCAACGCCGTCCGCCAGGACACCCAGGCGCTGATCCAGGCATGGTGGGACGAACTCGGCGTCGAGACCGAGCTTCGCAACATCGACGCGTCGGTCTTCTTCGGCGGCGATCCGGCCTCCCCGGACACGTTCCAGAAGTTCTACGCCGACATCGAGATGTACACGAACAACTTCGCCGGCGTGGACCCGCAGGCCTACATGGCGAACTGGGCCTGCGACGACTGGCCCCGTCCCGAGACCCAGTGGCAGGGCGCCAACATCCAGCGCTTCTGCATGGAGGAGTACGACGCCCTGATCGAGGAGCTGGCGCGCACCGCCGACCTCGAGGAGCGTGGACGTATCGCGCGCGAGATGAACGACATGATCGTCCAGGGCTACTCGATCATCCCGCTCGTCCACCGCGGCGGCGTCTCGGCCCATGCCGTCAGCCTCGAGGGCATCAGCATGTCCGACTGGGACTCGGAGCTGTGGAACATCGCCGAATGGCGCCGCACGCCCGGAATGGAGCGTTGATCCGCTCGCGCTAGATCAACGCCGTCACAAGCGGCCCCCGTCGCCAGCCGGCGGGGGCCGTTCCAGCGGAACGCCTCCCCCGGGACGGACATCCGCATGGACCCCCTCGCGAGGCGCACCCCATGATCACCTACATCATCCGGCGACTGATCCTTGCCGTGCCGGCGCTGGTCCTCATCAGCTTCATCATCTTCATGATCGTGAAGCTCTCGCCGTCGGACCCGACCGCCAACCTGCCGCTGACGATCCCGCCGGAGGTGCGCGAGCAGATCCGCGAGAGCCTCGGCGTGAACGAGCCGCTCGTGGGCCAGTACCTGCGCTGGGCCCGCATGATGTTCATCACCGAGCCCGCGATCATGCTCGAGGACGCGCTCTGCCGCGCGCCGCGCCTGCCCGACCGCACCATGCCCGAGGGCTGCATCCAGCTCGTGCCGCCGGACACCCCGCGCATCATCAGCTACCAGACGCGGAGCCCCGTCTTCGACCTCATCGCGATCTCGCTGCCGCAGACGCTGTGGGTCGTGGGAACCTCCTACATCATCGGCATCCTGATCGGCATGCCGCTCGGCATCATCTCGGCCTACAAGCAGTATTCGCTGGTGGACCAGGGCGCGACCTTCTTCTCGATGGTCGGCTTCTCGATCCCGACCTTCTTCACCGGAACCATGGCCATCATCATCTTCTCGGTCTGGACGCCGACGACCGCGTGGTGGTGGCTGCCCTCGAGCTACGACACGACCCACGTGGTGCGGGACTGGGACAGCTTCGTCTTCCAGCTCCAGCAGATGGTCATGCCGATGATGGTGCTCGGCCTCTACAACGCCGCGCAGATCAGTCGCTACATGCGCGCCTCGATGCTCGACAACCTCCAGCAGGACTACGTCCGCACGGCGCGCGCCAAGGGCATGGGCGAGCGGGTGGTCGTGCTCAGGCACGTGCTCAGGAACTCGCTGATCCCCGTGGTGACCGTCATCGCGCTGAACGTGCCGGCCGTCTTCGGCGGCGCGCTGATCACCGAGCAGGTCTTCCGCGTGAACGGCATCGGCTACCAGCTGATCCAGGCGATCCGGGGCGCCGACGTGCCGCTGGTCCAGACCATCAGCTTCATCTTCGCCGTGCTCGTGGTGACCTTCAACCTGATCGCCGACGTGCTCTACGGCATCCTGGACCCGAGGATCCGCTATGACTGACCGACCCGACGTCGTCGCCACCTCCGGAGCCACGCCCGCCGGCGCCGCCGGCGCCATCCTCTCGCACGAGCCCAAGAGCCAGTGGGCCGAGGCCTGGGTCCAGTTCCGCGCCCATCGCGGCGCCATGGCGGGGATGTTCTGCTTCGTCGCGATCATCCTCTTCGTGGCCATCGGACCCTGGCTCTGGCCGATCGACCCCGGCGAGCTCGACACCCGCAACCGCTTCGCGGCGCCGAGCCTCGCGCACCCGATGGGCACGATGCAGCTCGGCCAGGACGTCATGGCGCAGGTCATGTTCGGCGGGCGGATCTCGCTGGCCGTGGGCCTCGTCGCCATGGTCATCACGCTCTTTCTCGGCACGCTGATCGGGGTGCTCGCGGGCTTCTTCCGCTCGCTCGACGGGCTCCTGATGCGGCTAACGGACCTGTTCCTCGCGCTGCCGGTGCTGCCGCTGCTCCTCGTCATCATCATGCTCTTCCGCGAGCCGCTGTCGCAGCGCTTCGGCACCGAGGCCGGTATCTTCATCCTGATGGTGACGGTCATCGGCATCACCTCGTGGATGCCCGTCGCGCGGATCGTGCGGGGCGACATCCTCGCCATCAAGGAGCGCGAGTTCATCCTCGCCGCCCGCTCGATCGGCACGCCGTCGCGGCGGCTCATCACGCGGCACATCCTGCCCAACGTGCTCTCTCCGATCCTCGTCTCGGGCACGCTCGCCATCGCGAACGCGATCATCACGGAATCCGCGCTGAGCTATCTCGGCCTCGGCTTCCCCTCGGACTTCCCCACCTGGGGCAAGATCCTGATCGACGCGGTGCAGTACACCGAGCGCGCGCCCTGGATGGTGATCTTTCCCGGCATCCTGATCTCGCTGACGGTGCTCAGCGTGAACTACATGGGCGACGGCATGCGCGACGCGCTCGATCCGAGGATTCGCGGGCGCTGATCGTGCCCTCGTACGTCGCACGACGCGGATCGAGGGCCGCCTCGCCGATTGAGGTTTTCTCCTGTCCGCTCCGTTGCCCCCGGAGCATGTCCCGCGAGCGCTGAAGGCGTCCCCTTGCGTCCGGGCGCACCGTTCCCGACCCGCGCATACGGGGCCGCCGGGGGCCGGAAAAGCCGGCTTTTCCGGGCGGAAAACCTTCGTTTTCCGCCCCCCTCACGGCCGGAGGGCGCGTCCGAACATGCGCGCGAGCCTGTCCCGCGCCTCGAGGTAGTCCTCCCAGTCGAGGCCGGCCTGCTTCAACCCGTCGAGCGCGGCGAGCATCGCCCGCGCCGCGGCCTGCGGGTCGGGGCCGACGGCCTCGGGCGCGATCCGGCCCGCTGCCAGCCCGGCGACAAGCCAGTCTCCGTAGACACGCGCCAGCCGCGCATAGCCATCCGCCATGAGGTCGCGCGCGATGCCGTGCTTGGCCGACAGGAGCTCGTCCGCGTGCGGCGAGCGGTGCATCATCTCGGCGGCGTCTCCCATCTGCGCCTCGAAGGCCGCCGTCAGCGCCTCCACCGGATCGCCCTGCCGGGCGAGCGCCTCGGCGACCGCGTCGGCGGCCGCGGCGAAATAGGCCTCCATCAGCGCGTGGAAGATATCCTCCTTGTTGCGGTAGTGGAGGTAGAGCGCCGCCCGGCTCATGCCGGCGCGGTCCGCGATGTCCTGCATCGAGGTGCGCCGGAGCCCGAACTGGAGGAAGGCGCCATACCCCGCCTCGAGCACCGCCCAGGCGCGCGGATCGGCGACGCGGGCGCGAATGCGCCCGGTGAGGGGAAGGTCAGGGGCGGCGGCGGCATCCATGAAGGACATGTGACACCCGGTGTCGATTTTGTCAATTGACAGGCTGACACTCCCGCACCATTTTGTCAGAGGCCTTGCACGGGAGACCCAGCCATGGCGACGCGCCTGAGAGTGAACGGAACCCCACGCGACGTGGACCTGCCCGACGACGTGCCGCTCCTCTGGGTGCTGCGCGACGCACTCGGGCTCACCGGCACGAAATACGGCTGCGGCGTCGCGGCCTGCGGCTCCTGCACCGTCCATATCGACGGCGAGGCCGTGCGCTCCTGCCAGGTGGCGCTGGCCGATGTCTGGGGCGAGGTGACGACGATCGAGGCGCTGGGCACGGCCGACGCGCTCCACGCCGTTCAGGCGGCATGGGTCGAGCACCAGGTCGCGCAATGCGGCTACTGCCAGTCGGGGCAGATCATGCAGGCCGCGGCGCTCCTGGCCGAAACGCCCGACCCAAGCGACGACGAGATCGACGCCGCCATGGCGGGCAACCTCTGCCGCTGCGGCACCTATCCCCGCATCCGCGCCGCGATCCGCAGCGCCGCGCGCAGCCTGAGGGAGGCCTGAGCCATGGCGAACTGGGGCAGGATCGCGCGGCGCACCTTCCTGATCGGCTCGGCCGCCGTCGCGGGCGGGGTGGCCTTCGGCGTCTGGCAATACCGGCGCGATCTGCCGAACCCGCTGACGCCGGGCGAGGGCCAGGCGACGCTGAACCCCTGGATCATCATCGACCGCGAGGGCGTGACGCTGATCGCCGCCCGGGCCGAGATGGGTCAGGGCGTCTACACCACGCTGCCCGCGCTGGTGGCCGAAGAGCTCGACGTCGCCTGGGAGCAGATCCGCGTGATCCACGGCCCCGCCGCGCAGGCCTATTTCAACGCGGGCCTCATGTCGCACGCCCTGCCGATCAACGACTACGAACGGACGGGCTTTCACGAGGTCATGATCGAGGCGATGTCCGTGCTGCCCAAGACCATGGGTCTCCAGGTCACGGGGGGCTCGACCTCCACCCTCGACGCCTGGGAGCGGCTGCGCATGGCGGGCGCCACGGCGCGCGAGACGCTGAAGCGCGCGGCGGCCGAGCGGCTGAACATGGTCGTGGGCGCGCTCGGGACGCGGGACGGCAAGGTGATCGCGCCGGGCGGCATCGAGATCGCCTACGCCGACCTCGCCGAGGCCGCCGCCGCCATCGACCCGCCCCGCCGGGTGGAGTTGCGCCCGCCGTCGGAATGGCGCTTCCTCGGCCGCTCCATGCCGCGCCTCGACATGGTGGAAAAGGTCACGGGCACGGCCGAGTTCGGCATCGACGTACGGCTTCCGGGGATGAAGTTCGCGACCGTCCGGATGTCCCCCCGCCTCGGCGGCACGATGGAGCGTTTCGACGCCACCGAGGCGCTGGCCATGCCGGGGGTGGAGCGGGTGATCGACCTCGGCACCGGGATCGCCGTCGTCGCCACCAACACCTGGCTCGCCTTCCGCGCGGCGGAGGCGGTGGACGTGACCTGGGGCCCCGCCCCCTACCCCGCCACCAGCGACGAGATCATGGCGACGATCCGCGCCAGCCTCTACGACCCGCCGAACTCCACCCTGCGGGACGACGGCGACGTGGAGGGGTTCGAGATCTCGGGCGACGACCGGGTGATCGAGGCGGAGTACACCGTGCCCTTCCTCGCCCACGCGACGATGGAGCCGATGTCGGCCGCCGCGCTATACACAGGCGACGCGCTGGAGATCTGGACGGGCAGCCAGTCGCCCGGCTTCGCCGAGCGGGCGGCGGCGGCGGCCGTGAGCCTCGACCCCGAACAGGTCACCTGCCACGTCACCTATCTCGGCGGCGGCTTCGGGCGGCGGGGCGAGGTGGACTATGCCGTCCTCGCGGCCCGCGTCGCGGCGGAGATGGAAGGAACGCCCGTCCAGGTCACCTGGTCGCGCGAGGAGGACATGCGCCACGACTTCTACCGCCCCGCCGCCGCCGCACGAATGCGCGGCGTGATCCGGGGCGGCTTCGCGCAGGGTCTCGACGCGCGCGTGGCCGCGCCCTCGGTCACGCGCCAGTCGATGCAGCGCCTCGCCGGCGGCAGCGCGCCCGGCCCCGACAAGGGCCATGTGGAGGGGATCTTCAACCAGCCCTACGCGATCCCCAACT
>NZ_JBQLZP010000608.1:0-2213 GCF_052168335.1 Roseicyclus sp.
GATCGCCACCGCAACACATGCACGGCACAGGGCGGCCATGCAGCGGGCGCTCGTGTCCATCGGTGCCGCCCGGAATGCGCTGGACGAAATGCCGGACGCGCCCGAGATCGCTGCCGAGCACCTGCGCGACGCCATGGCCGCGCTTGACTCGCTGACGGGGCGCATCGATATCGAGGCCATCCTGGGCGAGATCTTCTCCTCGTTCTGCATTGGCAAGTAGGAGTGTTTCACGTGAAACATCGGGACTTCGATGTCGTCGTCATCGGTGGCGGGCACGCAGGCGTCGAAGCGGCCGCGGCCTCCGCACGGTCCGGTGCGCGCACGGCGCTCGTCACGCTGTCGCGCGACGGGATCGGCGTCATGTCCTGCAATCCGGCAATCGGCGGCCTCGGCAAGGGGCACCTCGTCCGCGAGATCGATGCGCTCGGCGGTGTCATGGGCATGGCCGCGGACCGCTCGGGCATCCAGTTCCGCCTGCTAAATCGACGCAAGGGTCCGGCGGTCCGCGGACCACGCACGCAATCCGACCGCGCGCTCTATCGTCAGGCCGTGCTCGAGGCCGTGGAAGCCCAGCCGGGCCTCGCGGTGATCGAAGGCGAAGTGGCCGACCTGCTGGTGGCGGGCGGACAGGTCCAGGGTGTGATGCTTGCCGACGGGGCCGAGGTGCCGGCCAGCGCCGTGGTCCTGACCACGGGAACCTTTCTGCGCGGCGTGATCCATATCGGCGATGTCTCACGGCCGGGCGGCCGCATGGGCGACAAGCCGTCCGTCCGGCTGGCGGAGCGGCTGGACGATCTCGGCCTGCCGCTCGGGCGGCTCAAGACGGGGACGCCGCCGCGCCTGCACACGCGGAGCATCCGGTGGGACATCCTCGAGATGCAGCCGGCGGACGACGCGCCCTCGATGTTCTCCTTCCTGTCGGAGAGGCCTTACGTCCGGCAGATCTCCTGCGGGATCGCGCACACGAACGCGCGCACCCACGAGATCATCACGCGGAACCTCCCGCGTTCGGCCATGTACGGCGGCCACATCCAGGGGGTCGGCCCGCGCTATTGCCCCTCCATCGAGGACAAGGTGGTGCGCTTCGCCGACAAGACCTCGCACCAGGTCTTCCTCGAACCCGAAGGGCTGGAGAGCGAGGTCGTCTACCCGAACGGGATCTCCACCTCGCTTCCGGCCGAGGTGCAGGAGGATTACGTCCGCTCGATCGAAGGGCTGGAGGCGGCGGAGATCCTCCAGCCGGGCTATGCCATCGAGTACGACTATGTCGATCCGCGCAGCCTCGACGATCTCCTGCAACTGAAGGCACTGCCGGGGTTGTTCCTCGCCGGTCAGATCAACGGCACCACGGGCTACGAGGAGGCCGCGGCTCAGGGTCTCGTGGCGGGACTGAACGCCGCGCGGCAGGTTCAGGGGCAGGCACCGGCGCGCTTCGGGCGGGACGAGGCCTATATCGGTGTGCTCGTCGACGACCTCGTGACGCGCGGCGTGTCCGAACCCTACCGGATGTTCACCTCACGCGCCGAGTATCGTCTCTCGCTCCGTGCGGACAATGCCGATCAACGGCTCATGCCGCGCGCGCTGAACTGGGGCATCCTCGACGCTGCGCGGGCCGAGGCCTTCGAGCGCCGGATGTCTCTGCTCGACCGGGGGCGCGACGCGCTGCTCGCCCGCGAGATGTCGCCGACCGAGGCGCGGAAGGCCGGACTGCCGGTCAACCAGGACGGCATCCGACGAAACGGCATGCAGCTCCTCGCCTTTCCGGATATCGGCATCGCCGACCTCCGTCCCCTCGTGCCCGAGCTCGAGGGCCTTCCCGAGAACACGCTGGAACAGCTCGAGATCGAGGCGCTTTATGCCACCTACGTGGAGCGGCAGAAGCGCGACGCCGAGGCGCTGGCCCGCGACGAGGGCGAAGTGATTCCCGAGACGCTGGATTACGCGACCCTCACCGGTCTTTCGACGGAGCTTCGCGGCAAGCTCGGACGCATCCGCCCGCGCACGCTGGGGCAGGCGGGGCGGATCGACGGGATGACGCCGGCGGCGCTCGCGCTCATCCTGACGCGAATCCGCCAAGACCAGCGGCGCTCGGCGTGACGGAGGAGGAGGCGCGGGACCGGATCGCGGCGGGTGTTTCACGTGAAACACTCACGCGCCTCGACCTCTACGCCGACCTCCTGGGGAAGTGGCAACGGCGGATCAACCTCGTCGCG
>NZ_JBQLZP010000609.1:0-2537 GCF_052168335.1 Roseicyclus sp.
GGGTGGGCGATGCCGAAGACCTCCGCGAGGTCGATGATCGGAATGAGCTCCCCGCGATTGGCCACGACCCGGCCGGTGCGGCCGATCGCGTGGATCGTCGCGCTCGAGGGCCGCAGCGTCTCGAGGATGGCAGAGAGCGGCAGGACCATCATCTCGCCGCCGAACTCCACCAGCATCCCTTCGAGGACGGCGAGCGTGAGCGGAAGCGCGATGGTGAAGGTCGTGCCCTCGCCCGCGGCGGACTGGATCGTGACCCGGCCGCCGAGCGCCTGGATTTCCCGCCGCACGACGTCGAGGCCGACGCCGCGGCCGGACAGGGCCGAGACTTCGTCCTTCGACGAGAAGCCCGGCATAAAGAGAAGGTTGTCGATCTCGGTGGCGCTCAGCGACATGCCGGGCGGCACGAGACCTCTCGCTTCGGCGAGTTCGCGCACCTTTTCGCGATTGATGCCGGCACCGTCGTCAGTGACCTCGATGATGACCCGGCCCGAGCGGTGAGCGGCGGAGAGCGTGATCGTGCCGGTCTCCGGCTTGCCGCGTGCGCGGCGCGTCTCGGCATCCTCGAGCCCGTGATCGACGGAGTTCCGGATCATGTGCGTCAACGGATCGACCAGCCGCTCGATCACCGTCTTGTCGACCTCGGTGGATTCGCCGATGGTGACGAGACGCACCTGCTTGCCGGTCGCGTCCGACGCCTCGCGAATGATGCGGTGCATGCGCTGGAACACGGGTTTCAGCGGCTGCGCGCGGATCGCCATGACGCTTTCCTGGATGCCCGAGGCCAGTTGCTTGATGCCGTCGAGCCCGTTCGAGACGTCGCTGTTGGCGGCGATTCCCGCGGTCTCGATGGCCTGGGACAGCATCGCCTCCATGATGACCAGTTCGCCGATCAGGTTGATCAGGCGGTCCACGCGGTCGAGGTTGACGCGGATCGTGGCGTGCGCCGCAGATCCGTGGGCGTCCCCGGCCGGCGCGCCCCTTGCCGGTCTGTCGCCATCGGCCGCCTCCGGAGGGGACACTGCAGGAACCACGGCCATGTCGGGTGCGGAGCGAGCGGGGTCGGGCGCGGCCGGGGCCGCCACGAACGCTTCGCCGATCGGCGGCGCTTGGTGTCCGGTCGGAGCCTCCGCTTCGTCCACGACAATACGGTGGACCGAAACATCGGCGACATCGGTGACGAATTCGAAGACGGCGAGGATCTCCTCCTCCGCCGCATCGGTCTCGAGCGTCAGCGTCCAGCGCAGCCGCGGCTCCGAAGGATCGAAGGCGGCCAGGCCGGGGACGTCGGCGGCATCAGCCTTCAGCGAGACGGGGCCGAATTGTCCCAGCGCCTTGAACAGCGCGAGCGGCTCGTTGCCGGTGCCGTAGAACTCGCCCCGCGGCGCGAAGCCGATGCGCAGGACCGCCGCTCCGCCCTCGCCGTCCGCGGTCCCGTCGTCGGTGCCGGGCTCGCCGATGTCGGGCAGGAGCGGTCCGGTATCGGTTCCGAGCGCCATGACGGTCGGGACGAATTCGAAGGGCACATCCTCCTCCTCGGAGCCGGCCCCGTCGGCCAGCGCGTCGAGCTCGGAGAGGATCTGCGTCATCCGCGCCTCGGCCGGCGGGCGGCCGTCGCGCGCGCAATAGACGAGGTCGGACAGCATGTCGCCCGCTCGCAGGAGCGTGCGCACGACACCGTCGGACGCCTCCATCCGGCCGCATCGCATGTGATCGAGCACCGTCTCGAAGAGGTGCGAGAACGTCACCAGGACGTCGAGCCCGAAGGCGCCGGCGCCGCCCTTGATGGAATGGACGGCCCGGAAGACCGCATGAAGGGTCTCCATGTCGTCTCCGACCTCTCCTTCGGAGATCTGGCGGAGACCTTCCCCCAGGCTGTCGAGCAGATCCTCGCATTCCTGGAAGAACGAGACACGCAGTTCGTCAAGCCCCGACATCCTAGATCCCCAACACTCTGTTGATGACGGCGACAAGTCGCTGGTCGTCGAACGGTTTCACGATCCAGCCCGTCGCGCCGGCACTGCGGGCGCGGGCCTTGAGCTCTTCCCCGCTCTCGGTGGTCAGGACCAGGACGGGCAGGCTGCCGTAGGTCGGATCCCTGCGCACCCCCTCGATCACGCCGAAGCCGTCGAGGCGCGGCATGTTGATGTCGGTGATCACGAGGTCCGGGGCGGCCATGGCCAGACGCTCGAGACCCTCGATGCCATCGGCGGCGAAATGCAGTTCGAACCCGCTGGGCGCGAGCGCGGCGCCGATCAGGCCGCGCATGGTGGGGGAGTCGTCGACGGCGAGGATGCGGGCGGTCATGCGTGCGACCCCCCGGTCACCCCTTCGGAGATCATGTCCGGATCGAGCGCGAGGCCGGTCCACACGGCACGGAACGCCTCCGACACGGGGCCGATCCGGAAGGATTCTCCGTCCTCCCGCCACTGCCGGTCGGCCGAGACGAGAACCTCGAGCGCGAGGCCGCTCGCCTTGCGAACGTCGCCGGCGTCGATCGCGACCGCCCGTCCGCGCAAGCCGAGAAGGGTATCCATGAC
>NZ_JBQLZP010000610.1:0-5097 GCF_052168335.1 Roseicyclus sp.
GCGTTGACGAGGGCGAGCGTCGCTTCGCCCTCGGCGCGCGGCTGCGGGCCGAGGAGAAGGCCGTCATGGGTGCGCGGCCCCGGCTGCACCAGGTGCTGGGCGGTGGCGGGGCCGAAGGGGTTCTGGCCCGCCTGTGTCATCAGGTGGGGGATGTCGCAGAACTGCGCCGTCTCGGTGATGCGGCCGCCCTCGACGCGGTGGAACTCGGCATAGCGCAGCATCGCGAGCTTGCCCGTCGGCCGGATGCCGAGCCAGGGCGCGTCGAAGAGGCCCATGAGGTGCCCCATCGAGACGACCCAGGTGCTGGCGAACCCGTCGATCTGGTTGAGGCCGGCGAAGAAGATGTCCTCCCGCCGCTGGAGCGAGGTCAACGCGGTCCTGAGCGGCGTCCAGAAGGCGGCGGCGACGGCCTCGGCGCCCGACCGCTCGTAGACCGGGCACATGCCGCGCCAGGTCCAGCCGGGGGCCGTGTGCTGCGCCAGCGCCTCGGCCATGCCCTCGGGCGGGGCGGCGGCGATGGCGGCGTGATGGGCGCGCACCAGCGCCTTTTCCGCCTGGAAGTCGGTCATGTCGGGTTCCATGGGACGCGGTTCAGCCCTTCACCGCCCCGGCGGTCAAGCCCGAAACGATCTGGCGCTGGAAGAAGAGGATCAGCACGAAGAGCGGTGCCGTGGCCGAGACGACGGCGGCGACGGCGAACATGATGTTCCCCTCCTCCTGCACCGAGCCGAGGAAGCTCGCGATGCGCGGCACCATCGTCTGGTTCTCGGAGGACAGGAGCATCGCGGTCACCGCGAAGTCGTTGTAGGCGAGCAGGAAGCTGAACAGTCCCGTGGTGATCACGCCGGGCCACATCACCGGCATGATGACGTGCCGGAACGCCTGGAAGCGGGTGCAGCCGTCGACCATCGCGCTCTCGTCCAGGTCCTTGGGGATGTTCAGGAAGAAGGAGTGCAGCATCCACAGCGTGAAGGGCTGGTTGATCGCCACGAGCACGATGATCGCGGTCGGCAGGTGGCCCCAGAGGTTCCACTGGAAGAAGGGCAGCAGGTAGCCCGAGACCAGCGTGATGTGCGGCATCGCCCGGAACACCAGCGCGATCATCAGGAGCCAGAAGGCGTAGCGGAAGCCCGAGCGCGCCAGCGCGTAGCCCCCGAGCGTGCCGAGCGTGAGCGAGATCACCACCGTGCAGACGACGACGATCGCGGTGTTGAGGACCGCGCGCCAGAACTCCGCCTCGATCCAGGCGCCGGAATAGCCCTGTCCGGTGAAACGCCCGCCCGTCTCGGCCAGCGTGAAGGGCCCCCGGATCGCGTTCATCCAGTCGGCGCGCGAGAAGAAGTCGCCCTGCACCTTGAACGAGCCCCAGAGCGTCCAGAGGAAGGGGAAGGCCGCGAGGATCAGCCAGACGACCACGAAGACCGTCGAGAGGATCGCCAGCGCCGGGGACTTCCTTTGCGCGATGCTCGACATGGGCTCAGACCCTCTTGCGGTTGAAGTCGCGCCAGGTGCGCACGAGCACGGGCGCGAGCAGGATCGCCACGCCGATGATCGTCAGCACCGAGGTCGCGGCGGCCGAGCCGAAGCGCTGCGTGTCGCCCCTGAGGTCGGAATAGATGATGTAGGAAAGCGACGTGGCGCTCGCCTGCGCCTGGAAGCCGACGATGGGCTCGAAGACGCGGAAGTTGTCCATGAGCTGCATCAGCGTCACGAAGACGGCGAGCGGCATCAGGTGCGGGACGATGACGTAGCGCACGCGCTCCCAGCGGCTGGCGCCGTCGATCATGGCGGCCTCCAGCGTCTCGCCCGGCACGGTCTGGAGGCCCGCATAGAAGACGATGAAGGCGAAAGGTGCCGAACTCCACACGCCGTAGACGAAGAGCACGATCCAGGTCAGCGTGGGCGAGGCGCGCAAGCTGAGATCCGGATCGTCGAAGAGGATCTGAAGCGACGCGCCCAGCACGCCCTCGGCGTTGATCATCCACGCCAGCACCAGCGAGCCGATGAGCGGCGTCACGATCATCGGCAGGAGCGAGAAGAAGATCGTCGGCCCCCGCAGGAGCTTCGGCAGCCCGTTGACGGCGAGCGCGATGGCGAGCCCGAGGATCAGGACAAGCGGCGTCACGATGAAGGTGAAGGCGAGCGTGAAGGCGAGCGCGCGGTAGAAGGGCAGGTTCATGACCTGCCGCCAGAAGGCGCCGAAGGTCTCCGACGAGGCCCAGGCCTGCGCGATCTCCTGCGTGGCGAGGTGCCCGCGCCCGAAATAGGTGCCGAGCCCGTTGAACCGCCCGAGCGGCTGCGCCTCGCGCAGCGCGGCCGTCGCCTCGAGGTCCACCCGCGTCTCCTCGGTGCAGCCGAACGGGCCGCAATTCTCCACCGTCACCAGGATCTGCTCGTGCTCGATGTGCAGCGACTGCACCACGACCGAGACGATGGGCAGCGCGATGAAGAGGATCATCGCCGTCAGCGACGGCAGGATGAACCAGATGAAGGTGCGGTGGGGCATGGCGCGGGTCCCGGTGCGGGCGGGCGGTCGGGGCGGCGGGGGAGAGGGCCGCCGCCCCGTGCCGTGCCGTTACTGCAGGAAGCCCTGCTCGCGGGCGGCCGCGATGTAGGCGGCCTCGACATCGGCCAGCGCCTGCTCGGCGCTCTCCTGGCCCTGCAGGAACTGCGCCAGCTCGTTGCCGAGCGCGGTGTGCATCAGGCCGATATAGGGCAGCATCGGGTAGGGCAGGGTGCCCGCCTGCGCGGTCGCGGCGACGCCCGCGGCCGGGGCGCCCGGCGTGTAGCCCGGCATGAGCCAGACGGCGGCGTCGTTGTTGGCCGTGATGACCTCGGGCCGGAGGCCGTGCATCAGCGCCCGGAAGGTCGCCGCCGCGTCCTCGTCCGAGATGTTCGCCGCGATGGTGAAGCCGTCCCACCAGAGCGTCGAGGCCGGCGTGTCGCCGCCGCCGACCGTCGGCGCCGCGACGAGGACGGTGTTCTCCACGATCTCGGGCGCGGCACCCTCGCCGTCGAGGATGGCGCCCCCGCGCGAGCCCCACATGTAGCCGACCGCGATCTCGCCCGATTCCCACAGCGCCTGGGTGGCGTTCGAGTCGAAGGTCAGGAAGTCGGGATTGGCGTATTCGTTCAGCGCCGCCAGCATCTCGAGCGTGGCCACGCCGGTCTCGTTGTTGATCGCGGGCTCCGCAGTGCCGGGCGCGAAGAACTGCCCGCCCATGCCGAGATACATGTTCACGAACTCCTCGCCGAGGTTCCAGCCGGACCCGGTGTTCATGGCGAAGGGGTTCTCCATGATGCCCGCCTCGCGGATCGCGGCGAGGACGTCGAGCACCTCCTCGTAGGTCGTGGGCGTCTCGGCCCCGATCTGCTCGAGGATGTCGGCCCGCACGAAGAGGTGCTGGGCGTTGGCCATGAAGGCGACCGCCATGACCTGCCCGTCGATGGTGATGCGGTTGGTCATCGGCAGATCGGGCGCGTACTCGGCGATCAGGTCGTCGAGCGGGCGGATGAGGCCCGCGTTCAGGAGCGGCACGATCGACGAGTTGGCGACGACGGCGGCGGTGTATTCCGCCGGGTTCGCCGTCAGCGCGGCCACCTGGAGGTCGCGGTGCTCGGTCGTCTGGTTGGCGGTGACCTCGACGGTCGCCGAGGCGCATTCGGCGGCGCCCGCCGCCATCGCCTGGAGCGCCGGGAAATCGTTGGAGAGGATCGACACGCGCCCGGCCTCGATCCCGCAATCGGCGAAGGCCGGTGCGGCGAGGGCGAGCGCGACCGCGGTCGCCGCGGTGAGTTTCGTGAAGTGCATGTCCGTGGTCTCCCTGGCTGGCGTGCGGCTCAAGGCCCGGCGCGCCTCGTTGTCCTTGCGGTGTCGTCTTCCAGTCGCCGGCGCGGCGGTGTCGCGATGCCGCTCCGGTCATGCGACCCAGGCGCGGGGCGAATCGCGCACTAGATTGCATACGTGTGCAATCCTGACGCCGCGGAAGGGCATCTGGCAAGGATTTTCTCTAAACGGGGCTGCGCAATCCGTCATTGAAAATAAGGCTTGCGCGGTCTCGGGATTCGGCCCTAGCGTATCTGCAAACGTATGCAGAAAATCCCCGGGGAGGGGGACGAAGCCATGGCCGAAATCCAGCTTCGGAACCTGTGCAAGCGGTGGGGCAGCTTCGTCGGGGTGCAGAACTTCGACCTGACCATTCCCGACCGGCAGTTCCTCGTCCTGCTCGGCCCCTCGGGCTGCGGCAAGACCACGACGATGCGGATGATCGCCGGGCTCGAGGACGCGACCGAGGGCGACATCCTGATCGACGGCAAGCGGGTGAACGACCTAGACCCCAAGGACCGCGACGTGGCGATGGTGTTCCAGTCCTACGCGCTCTATCCCAATCTCGACGTCTACGAGAACATCCGCTTTCCGCTGAAGGTGCGCAGGATCGACCCCGCCACCCACAGGGAGCGGGTGATGCGCGCGGCCGAGATGGTGGAGCTGACCGACTTCCTCCACCGCCGCCCGGCCGAGCTGTCGGGCGGGCAGAGGCAGCGCGTGGCACTCGCCCGCGCCATCGTGCGCCAACCGAACGTGTTCCTGATGGACGAGCCGCTGTCGAACCTCGACGCCAAGCTGCGCGTGTCGACGCGGGCGCAGATCAAGAACCTCTCCCACGAGCTCCAGGTCACGACGATCTACGTGACCCACGACCAGATCGAGGCGATGACGCTGGCCGACCGCGTCGTGGTGATGAACAAGGGCGTCGTGCAGCAGGTCGGCACGCCGACCGAGATCTACGACACCCCCGCAAACACTTTCGTCGCGGGCTTCATCGGCAACCCGGCCATGAACCTGCTCGAGGGCGAGATGCGGGGCGGCGTCTTCCGGGGCGACCACGTCACGATCCCGGGCTTCGACAAGCCCGACGGCAAGGTGGTGCTCGGCTTCCGCGCCGAGGACGCGACGCCCGGGGACGGCGATCACCACGAGATCTCGGCGCCGATCTACACGCTCGAGCTTCTGGGCGACGCGACGATGGTGACGGTGCGCTCGGGCCGGGCGCTGGTGTCGGTCAAGGCGCCCAAGGACTTCCGCGCCGAGATCGG
>NZ_JBQLZP010000611.1:0-7385 GCF_052168335.1 Roseicyclus sp.
GCTCGTGCTGGCCGAAGTCCTCAACAACGTCGAGGAACACGCCTATTCCGGCCGCGCCGGTCAGCCTGTCCGCGTCGAGCTCTCGCTGTCCTCCCCGGTGCTGAACGTCGTCGTGCGCGACCGGGGCGCGCCGCTGCCGGAGGGTCCGCTTCCGGGTGAGTCGATGCCGCAATGCGAGGGAAAGGCCCCGGAACACTGGCCGGAAGGCGGCTTCGGCTGGGCCATCGTCCGGCGGCTGGCCGTCGGTCTCAGCTACCGCTGCGACGCCGATGGCAACGTGCTGCGGTTCTCGATCGTGCCGGGCCAGAGCGTCGGATGAGGCCCGTTTTTCCGCATTGAAGCCGTTCGACAAGGAAAGGCCACAATCCGCTCCAAGTGCCGCCGCGAATCCCTGCGATACCAATCGACGTAGCTGCAGAGGCTTCCCTCGGCGTCGCGCGTATCAAGCCCCCACCCAGTGCGCGGCGTCGAGGTCTCTGCGGCTTCTCCTCCCTCCGCCGACCGTCGTGAAAATCCGCGCCCGAAGCGCCGGATGCCCTTGCCGTCGCCGCCGAGGCTCGTAGGTTGCGCTCCGCTGCAACGCGGGAGGGACAAGATGCGCGACTTTCATCAACCGGGCCGTTCGGCCGTCTATGCCGACACGGGAATGTGCGCCACATCGCACCCGCTGGCCGCGCAGACCGCCGTGGCGCTGCTCCAGGCGGGCGGCAATGCCGTGGACGCCGCCATCGGCGCCGCGATCCTGCTCGGCTTCTGCGAACCGCAGATGACCGGGATCGGCGGCGACATGTTCGCGCTGGTCAAGATGCCGGGCTCGGACGAGGTGAAGGGGCTGAACGCCTCGGGCCGCGCGCCCGCCGGCCTGTCGGCCGAGACGCTGCGCGCCGACGGCCTGAGCGCGATGCCGAAGCAGGACGTGCGCGCCGTGACCGTTCCGGGTGCCGTGGACGGGTTCTGCCGCCTCCACGCCGAGCATGGCAGCCTGCCGCTCGACCGCGTGCTCGCCCCGGCGATCCGCTACGCCGAGACGGGAATTCCCGTGGCGCCCCGCGTCGCGATGGACTGGGAGGAGGCGCAGGGCAACATCTCGGGCCGCGCGCGCGACATCTACCTTTCCGGCGGCAAGCCCTTCCCCGTCGCCGCCCGCTTCGGCGTACCCACCCAGGCCGAGGTTCTGCGCCGCATCGCCGCGCAGGGGCGCGAAGCCTTCTACGAGGGCGAGGTGGCCGAGGACATGGTCAACAGCCTGCGCGCCTTGGGCGGGACGCACACGCTCGACGACTTCGCCGCGACCTCCTGCGACTGGGTCACGCCGCTGAGGTCCAGCTACCGCGGCGCCGAACTGCTGGAACTGCCGCCGAACGGGCAGGGCGCGGCGGCGATGCTCATCCTCAACACGCTGGCCGAGTTCGACATCGCGGGCCTCGACCCCTGGGGCGCCGAGCGCGGGCATCTCGAGTCCGAGGCGGTGAAGCTGGGCTACGACGCGCGCAACCGCTTCATCGCGGACCCCGCGCACATGACGCGACTCGACCACTTGCTGTCGCGCGACACCGCGCGCGCGCTGGCCGGCAAGATCGACCGCGACCGCGCGATGGAGGACGCCGCCGCCCTGTCCGAAAGCGTCCACCGCGAGACGATCTACATCACCGTGGTGGACAAGGACCGGATGGCGGTGTCGCTGATCTACTCGATCTTCGACACCTTCGGGTCGGGCCTCGCGTCGGATCGCTTCGGCATCCTGTTCCACAACCGCGGCGCGGGCTTCAACCTGACGCCAGGCCACGCCAACGAGGCCGCGGGCGGCAAGCGCCCGATGCACACGATCATCCCGGCCATGCTCTTCGAGGCGGACGGCAGCATCATGCCCTTCGGCGTGATGGGCGGCGCCTACCAGGCGGCGGGACACGCGCGCTTCGTGACGAACGTGGTGGATTTCGGCCTCGGCCCGCAGGCGGCGATCGACGCGCCGCGCCTCTTCGCGGAACTGGGCGAGCTGAAGGTCGAGCGCGGCTACGGCCCCGAGGCGCGAGCGGCGCTGGAGGCCAAGGGTCACAAGCTGGTGACGCCGAAGACCCCGATCGGCGGCGCGCAGGCCATCCGCATCCGTCCCGACGGCGTGCTCGAAGGCGGATCGGACCCGCGCAAGGACGGCTGCGCGCTCGGCTACTGAGCGCGCGGTCCCTCCGCATCGGTCCAGGTCAGTTCAGCTGGTACTCCAGCGGATAGCGCCCGTCCCTGAATTCGCCGAAGAGATCGCCCACGTCGGGGTGATCCACCGGCTCGCCCGTCTCGTCCGGAACCAGGTTCTGCTCCGAGACGTAGGCCACGTAGTAGGTGTGGTCGTTCTCGGCGAGAAGGTGATAGAACGGCTGCGCCTTGCGCGGACGCGCCTCCTCGGGGATGGCGTCGTACCATTCCTCGGTGTTGGCGAACTGGGCGTCTATATCGAAGACCACCCCGCGGAAGGGGTGCTTTCGATGGCGCACGACCTGGCCAAGGTTATATTTGGCGTGTGTCTTCAGCATTTGATTCAAGCCCCTGCAAATCCCTAACGCCGCGGGGGCCGTCCTGTCCATGGATCGGCCCCCGATTCGGGGGAAACAGTCTGTGGAGACAACCCTGACAGTGGGGTCGGGGTCCCATCGCCCCCGGTCCGGGCGTCACGATCACATCGACGTGGCCGGAAAGAGCCGCCCTGTTTTCTCGCGGGCGGATATGGGTTAAGCTGTCGGGAAACAAGAGGCCGAAACAGGCCATCGAGCAGGCAGACCAGATGAAACCGATTCTTCTCCTCGTGTTCGCCGCGAGCGTCCTCGCCGCATGCGGCAGCGGCGGCAATTTCAGCGCCCCCCGGAACCTCGACAACGCGTGCCTCCTCGCCGAGGAGAGGCCGCATTACTTCCGCGCCATGGAGCGCACCGAGCAGCGCTGGGGCGTTCCCGTCCCGGTGCAGATGGCGACCTTCTACCAGGAGAGCCGCTTCGTCGGCGACGCGCGCCCGCCGCATGTCTACCGGCTGGGGATCATTCCCATGGGCCGCATGAGCTCGGCCTACGGCTACAGCCAGGCGCTCGACGGCACCTGGGAGGAGTACCAGCAGGAAACCGGCAACCGTCGCGCCCGGCGCACCGACATCGACGACGCCTCGGACTTCATGGGCTGGTACATGACGCTCACCGTCGAGCGGAACGGCGTGCCCCTCACCGACGCGCGCAACCAGTACCTCGCCTATCACGAGGGGCACGCGGGCTTCCGGCGCGGCAGCTACAACGCCAAGCCCTGGCTCCTGAGGGTCGCCGACGGGGTGGCCGACCGAGCGCTGACCTACGAGATGCAGCTGATCGCCTGCAACCGGCGCTGAGCGGTCAGTCGCCGCTGCGCCGGTTGAGCTCCTGCGGAATGCTGAAGAGCCCCTGGGAGATGCGCGTATCCTCCCGGAGCGCCCCGAGCACGATCGTCGTCTCGGCGCCGGCCTGGTCGGTCACGACCCACTGGCGCAGTTCCACCGGATCGTCGGTGAAGACCATGGTGAGCGAGCCGATCTCGGGCCGCTCGGGGTCCTGCGCGACGACGCGGGTGGAGGTGCCGTCGAAGTCGTGGCCCATCACCATGCCGGTGGCCATCAGGTTCACGTTCCGGTCGAGGATGATCGAGAGCGGCGTCTCGCGCAGGGGATACTGCTCGGCCTGCGTGTTGCCGCGCCCGTCGAAGATGGCGAGTTGCCCGCCGCCCGCCATGACCAGCAGATCGTCGCCGTCGTACTCGAACCGCGCCCGGCCGGGCCGCTGGATGTAGAACTGGCCGGTCGAGACCGTGCCGTCGGCGTTGATCTGGGTGAATGTGCTCTCGGCCGAGGTGATGCCGTTCAGGTAGGCGTTGATCTCGGACAGCGGGATGGCGTCGGCCAGGGCGGGGACCGGCGCGACGAGGGCGGCAACGAGGGCGAGGTATGTCGTCTTCATGCCGTGCATCTAGGGATCGCGGTGCGCGGCGTAAACGGTCCGCCCGCCCGCGCGCGGAAATGTCATCGAAACCGGCAGAGGCCCGCTCACTCGGGTTCCGGCACGAGGATCTCGCGCTTGCCGACGTGGTTCGCGGGCGTCACGAGGCCCTGCTCCTCCATCTGCTCCACGAGGCGGGCGGCCTTGTTGTAGCCGATGCCGAGCTTGCGCTGGATGTAGGAGGTGGAGCACTTGCGGTCCTTGACCACGACGGCGACGGCCTGGTCGTAGAGCGCGTCCTCGCCGGTGGTGTTGCCGCCGGTGTTGAGGCCGAGGACCGCGTCGATGTCTGCCTCCCGGTCGTCGTCCGGCCCCTCGAGCACGCTCGAGGCGTATTCCGGCGGTCCGAAGCTCTTGAGGTGGCGGACGATCTCCTCGACCTCCTCGTCCGAGACGAAGGGACCGTGGACGCGCGTGATCTTGGCGCCGCCCGCCATGTAGAGCATGTCGCCCATCCCGAGGAGCTGCTCGGCCCCCTGCTCGCCCAGGATCGTGCGGCTGTCGACCTTGGACGTGACGTGGAAGCTGATCCGGGTGGGGAAGTTCGCCTTGATCGTGCCGGTGATGACGTCGACCGAGGGGCGCTGCGTGGCCATGATGATGTGGATGCCGGAGGCGCGCGCCATCTGCGCGAGGCGCTGGATGCAGGCCTCGATCTCCTTGCCCGCGACCATCATCAGGTCGGCCATCTCGTCGACGATCACGACGATGAAGGGCATCTTCTCGGGCGCGAATTCCTCGGTCTCGAAGACGGGCTCGCCGGTGTCGTCGTCGAAGCCGGTCTGCACCGTGCGGCGGAACATCTCGCCCTTCTTCAGCGCCTCGGCGACGCGGCCGTTGTAGCCGTCGATGTTGCGCACACCCATCTTCGACATCTTGCGGTAGCGCTCCTCCATCTCGCCCACGACCCACTTGAGCGCCACGACCGCCTTCTTGGGGTCCGTGACCACGGGGCTGAGGAGATGCGGGATGCCGTCGTAGACGCTGAGTTCCAGCATCTTCGGATCGATCATGATCATCCGGCAATCCTCGGGCGTCAGCTTGTAGAGGAGGCTGAGGATCATGGTGTTGATCGCGACCGACTTGCCCGAGCCGGTGGTGCCCGCGATCAGGAGGTGGGGCATCTTGGCGAGGTTCGCGACGATCGCCTCGCCGCCGATGTCCTTGCCGAGCGCGAGCGGCAGACGATGCGTGCCGTCGCCGAACTCGCGCGAGGCGAGGATCTCGCGCAGGACGACCTTCTCGCGGTGCTGGTTCGGCAGCTCGATGCCGATGACCGAGCGGCCCGGAACGGTCGAGACGCGGGCCGACAGCGCCGACATCGAGCGCGCGATGTCGTCGGCGAGGCCGATGACCCGGCTGGCCTTGAGGCCCGGCGCGGGCTCCAGCTCGTACATGGTGACGACGGGGCCGGGCCGGACCGAGACGATCTCGCCCTTCACGCCGTAGTCGTCCAGCACGCTCTCGAGCATCCGCGCATTCTCCTCGAGCGCCTCGTTCGAGAGGTGGTGGCGCTGGATCGTGTCGGGGTTCGTCAGCAGGTTCAGCGGCGGGAACTCGTAGGCCTCCGGCTCGCTCAGCGGCAGCGAGGGCTGCGCGTCGGCCATCGCGCGGCGCGACGGGGCCGGGGCCTTGCGCAGGGGCTGCTGCACGACGCGGCGCGAGAGCTCGGCGCGCGGGATCGGCGGCGGCAGGTAGTCCTCGTCGTCGGAGGCGACGCCCTCCTCGTTGAAGATGTTCTCCTCGAGATCGTCGAAGTCGTCCGCCTCGGCGCGATCCGTCTCGTCTTCGGCCTGCGCGAAGGCATGGGCCGCCGTCAGCGGCGGCTCGGCACGGAGCGCGGGCGAGACCGCGGGCCCAACCGTCAGGCGGCGCTGCGCGGCGGCGGCCACGGGATCGGGGCGCCGCACGCGCGCACGGATCGCGTCCGAGATGCGGGCGCGGATCGTCTCGTCGTCGGGGGCCTCCACGTCCTCGGCCTGGCGGCGCCAGCTGCGCTCGGGCAGTTCGGGCTCGAGCCGCGGCAGGTCGCGCATCTCGCGCGCCTCGACAGACCGTCCGAAGGCAATGCGGGAGAAGAAGCCGGCGGCACGCGGCGCCTCCTCCTCGTCGATCTCCTCGTCCTCGAGCAGCGGCTCCTCGGCCTGCGTCCGGCGCAGGACGGGTCCGCGCTGCGCCACCGGCGCCTCGGCGCGCGCGGCGGCGCGGGCCTCGCGCGCGGCCTGGATGCGCCCGGCGGCATGGCCCGCCCCGGCTCCCGCGCCGCGGAGCGCGGACATCAGCATGCTGCCCGAGGTCACGAGGCTCACGATCAGGAAGCGCATGGCGCCGCGGAACTCGGCCCGGCTGACGCCGACGACGTGGAACAGCATCGCCGCCCCGGCGAGGAAGGCCGCCGCCGCGATGATCTTCAGCGCCGCCTGCGCCGAGACCGGCAGCGCGTTCAGCACGGCGCCCAGCACCGTATCGCCGAAAAGACCGCCGAGCCCGAAGGAGTGCGTCCATCCCTCGGGCGGCATGTGGCTCGCGGCATAGATCGAGGCCAGCGCCAGCACGATGGGCAGGAAGAACACGCGCGGCACGGCGCGCTCGGCGCCCGCGTGCAGCACGAAGCGCAGGCCCCAGGCGATCAGCGCGATGGGCAGCACGAGCGCGCCGTAGCCGAGGATCATCATGAAGATCGCCGCGATGGCCGCGCCGGGCCGACCGAGCAGGTTCTGCGGCGGCGTGTCGGTCGCCGCCATCCAGTTCGGGTCGCTCGGTGCATAGCTCATCAGAAGCGCGGCGCAGGCCACCCCCAGCGCGAGCAGCGCGACCCCGAGAAGTTCCTGCCCCCGGCGCACGAGAATGGCGTGCGTCTCGTGGTCGAGGAACGGATCGCGCTGTCTGGTCTGGTAGGCCATGCTGGTCTTCCCTCACTCGTAGATCGTCTGCCGCAGGCGCAGGAGGCCGCGGCGCATCTCTTCCTTGCCGGCAACCATCGCCACGCGGATGCGGTCGTGTCCGGGGGTGCCCGCCTCGGTCTCGCGGGCGAGGTAGTGGCCGGGCAGCACGCGGATGCCCGCCTCGCGCCAGAGCTTCAGCGCCGCCGCCTCGCCGTCCGCGACCGGGAGCCACAGGAAGAAGCCCGCATGCGGCCCCCTGTAGCCGGGCACGTCGCCGAGGATCTCGTCGGCGATGCGGTACTTCTCCTGGTAGAGGGCGCGGTTCTCCTCGACGTGGTCCTCGTCGTTCCAGGCGCGCTCGGCCACGGCCTGGAGCGGCAGGGGCAGGGGCGCGCCCGCGTAGTTCCTGAGCTGCTGCATCCGCCGGACGCTCTCGGGTCCGCCCGCGGCGAAGCCCGAGCGCAGGCCCGGCATGTTCGACCGCTTGGAGAGCGAG
>NZ_JBQLZP010000612.1:0-1566 GCF_052168335.1 Roseicyclus sp.
TCAGCCGCGCGATTCCGCCGAGGGCGTCGCCCGCGCCGTCCTGTCCCGCCCCCACCGTGAAGGCCACCGTCGAGGCATATTGCGGGGCGGCGTCCACGAGGAGGTAGGAGGCTGCGACGACAAGGGGGGAGACGACAACGAGGAGGAACGACGCGAGGAGCCGCGGAAGCCGGACCTGCTTCGAAAGCAGGCCGCGCCACGTTCGCAGGGCAATTCCCGCGCCGCCCGTGCGGGGCGGTGGCCCTTTCGCGACCGGCGCCTCGGGCGTCGCGACCGGTTCGCCGCCGACCGCGCCGTCCCCGGAACGTGCTCCTCTCACGAGACGGGTGAAGGGCGTCGCGGGCGTGTCGGGTGCCGCGAGCCCGGGGGCGCCGCCCGTGCCGGTGCCGGTCGCCGTGGCCGTGCCCGCGTTGCGCGGCGCCGGGGTCGCGGCCGAGCGCAGATGGCGGAGCGTCTGGAGGAGGTCGACCCCGGGCTCCTCCCCGGGGTGCATGGGCTGCGGCGGCGTTTCGTGCATCGGGGTCCTCGGTTCACGATTCCTGCACCAGATGCCCCGCATATCCTTACGGCCCGCTTAAGCCCCCGCGCCGGAGATGACGTCCATGCCAGAAAGCCCCGTTCTCCGCGCGCCGCTCAGGTCGGAGCCGGTGCCGCCGGGTGTCGCCTGCCTCCGGTCGGTGGGCGCGCTCATGCTGCGGGAGATGGCGACGCGCTACGTGCGCACGCCCGGCGGCTTCCTCTGGGCGGTGCTGGAGCCGGTGGCGGCGGTGCTGGTGCTGACCTTCGCCCTGTCGCTCGTGGTGCAGGCGCCGCCGCTCGGGACGAGCTTCGTGGTGTTCTACGCCTCGGGCTACCTGCCCTTCCTGCTCTACGCGACGCTTCAGGGCCACGTTCAGCAGGCGTTGCGCTTTTCCCGCCCGCTTCTCGTCTATCCGTCGGTCGCGTGGATCGACGCGATCGTCGCGCGGTTCGCGCTGAACCTCGTCTCGGGCCTCGCGGTCAGCGGCATCGTGCTGGCCGGTCTCGCGCTCGCAACGGGCGAGGTCGACGTGGTGCGATCCGGCGCGCTCGTGCTGGCCCTCGGCCTCGCGGCGCTGCTCGGTCTCGGGCTCGGGGTGCTGAACTGCCTGCTCTGCGGCCTCTTCCCGGTCTGGGCGCAGGTCTGGGCGATCCTGTCGCGGCCCCTGTTCCTGGTCGCGGGCGTGATCTTCGTGCCGGAGGACCTGCCGGAGCGTCTGGCGGATGTCCTGTGGTTCACGCCCTGGATCCACCTCGCCGGGCTGTTCCGCAGCGGTCTCTACCCGGGATACGACGCGGCCCATGTCTCGCTGCCGCTGGTCCTCGGCTGGGCGCTGGTGCCGCTGGCGCTGGGGCTCGCGCTCCTCCGCCGGCACGCGGAGGAGATCCTCAACACCGGCTGAGGCTCAGCTTCTGTGGTACGGGGTGCCGGCGAGGATCGTCGCCGCGCGGTAGAGCTGTTCGGCCAGCATCGCGCGGGCCAGCATGTGGGGCCAGACCATCGGACCGAAGGACAGGACCATGTCCGCCTGCGCCCGGAGCGCGAGG
>NZ_JBQLZP010000613.1:0-2289 GCF_052168335.1 Roseicyclus sp.
GAATTCGGGGGGCAATGCCTGAAGCCCGGGATGGAGGTGGCGATCATCTCCGTGACCGAGCAATGGGCGCAGTTTTCCGTCGCCGGGCCGAAGGCGCGCGAGCTTCTGAACTCGGTTCTCGACACGGCCATCGACGACGGGAGCTTTCCCTTCATGGCCTGCGGCGCGGTCGGCGTCCACGGCGTGGCCGGCCGCCTCTTCCGCATCTCGTTCTCGGGCGAGCAGGCCTACGAGGTCGCCGTTCCCTCCCGCTACGGCGAGGCGCTCTGGCGCGATCTCGTGGCGCGGGCCGAGATGCTCGGCGGCGGAGCCTACGGCCTCGAGGCGCTGAACGTGCTCAGGATCGAGAAGGGCTTCATCACGCATGCCGAGATCCACGGCCGCGTCACCGCCGACGACATCGGCATGGCGCGCATGGTCTCGCCGTGGAAGGACTGCATCGGCAAGGCCTCGTCCCAGCGCCCCGGCCTCTCGGGGGCGGAGCGGGAGCAGCTCGTGGGCCTCAGGCCCCTCGCGCCCGAGACGCCGCTGCTGGCGGGCGCGCACCTCTTCCGCAGGGACGAGGCGGCGACGCGCGTGAACGACCAGGGCTACGTCACCTCGGTCGCTTGGTCGCCGACGCTCGGCACGCATCTGGGGCTGGGTTTCCTGCTGAACGGGCGCGCGCGCATGGGCGAGACGGTCCGCATGGTCGACCACCTGCGCGGGGCCGAGGCGCTCTGCGAGGTCTGCGACCCGGTGTTCCTCGACCCCGAGGGAGGGCGCGCCCGTGGCTGACCTGATCGCGAAGACGCCCTTTGCCGGGCTCCTGCCGCTGCGGGCGGGGACGGTCGAGGCCACCGAGGCGAGGTTCGAGGCAATCACCTCCGTTACGCCGTTCCGCGGGCGGGCCGATGCCGTCTCGGCCGCCCTCGAGACGGCGACGGGCCTCCGTCTGCCGCCCCCGAACGGCACCAGCGTCTCGGGCGCGGCGCGCGCGGTCTGGACCGGCATGGACCAGTGCTTCGTCCTCGGCCCAGCTCCCGGCGCATTGTCCGGCGCGGCGGTCACGGACCAGAGCGACGCCTGGGCCGCAGTGCTCCTCTCGGGTCCGGATGCGCGCGAGGTGCTGGCCCGCCTCGTGCCGGTCGACCTCCGCCCCGAGGTCTTCGGCGTGGACGCCGCCGCCCGGACGCTCTTGGGGCACATGTCCTGCGTGCTGGTGCGGACCGGGGCCGACGACTACCTCGCGATGGTCTTCCGCTCCATGGCAGGAACGGCGGCGCACGAGCTGGAGCGGGCGTTGCGGATGGTCGCGGCGCGCAGGCGGGGCTGAGGACCGGAAGAACCGCGCCGCTCCCGCTTGCAGGCTTCTGGGAACGACGCGGCCGCCTCGAAGGCTCGCCGCAGTCACCCCAATCGGCGCACTCGTCCACGCGGCGTGGGCCGGACACTAGTGCCGAAACGTGCCGCTGCCATGCGGCTGCGGCGACAAATCGGAGGCGATTTCGCGGAGGCGCGCGGGCCGCGTTCCGGCGGCGCTGGACAGTGCCAGCGCCCCGCCCGATATTGTCGCCCATGAGCCTGCCCCCCGGTTTCCTCGACGAGCTGAAATCCCGTGTGTCGCTGGCCCAGGTGGTCGGTCGCAAGGTCATGTGGGACCGCCGCAAGTCGAATCAGGGCAAGGGCGACCTCTGGGCCCCTTGCCCGTTCCACCACGAGAAGACGGCCAGCTTCCACGTCGACGACCGCAAGGGCTTCTACTACTGCTTCGGCTGCCAGGCGAAGGGCGACCTGCTCGCCTTCGTGCAGGAGACCGAGAACGTGGGCTTCATGGAGGCCGTCGAAATCCTCGCGCGCGAGGCGGGGATGACGATGCCTGCCCCCGACCCGAAGGCCGCCGAGAAGGCCGACCGGATGACCGAGCTCGCCCGCGCGACCGAGGCCGCCGTGGGCTTCTTCCGCCTCCAGCTCAGGACGCAGGGCGCCGCCGAGGCCCGCGCCTATCTCGAGCGTCGGGGCCTTTCGGCCGAAACGCTGGAGCGCTTCGAGATCGGCTATGCGCCCGCCTCGCGCGACGCGACGTTGAAGGCGCTGACCGCCAAGGGCATCCGCGAGGCCGACCTCCTCGAGGCGGGGATCGTCACCCGCCCCGACCGCGGCAATCCCTACGACGCCTTCCGCGACCGGATCACGTTCCCGATCCGCGACGCGCGCGGGCGCTGCATCGGCTTCGGCGGGCGGGCGATGGACCCCGACGCGCAGGCGAAATACCTCAACACGCGCGAGACGCCGCTCTTCGACAAGGGG
>NZ_JBQLZP010000614.1:0-12605 GCF_052168335.1 Roseicyclus sp.
CCGCCAGCGGCGCGGAGGAAGCGCCGATCCGCACCGCGTCGCCGCCGACCCGCCCGACGGTCTGGAGCGTCACGCCCGCCTGACCGGCGGCGACCATCAGCGCGTCGGCCTTGTCGATGCTCGTGGCGATCAGGTAGCGGCCCTGATCCTCGCCGAAGAGCGTCGCGGTGTCGCCGCCCTCGAGCGTCACGCCGAGCCCGCCCGCCACCGCCATCTCGAAGGCGGCGAGCGCGAGGCCCCCGTCCGAGAGGTCCGTGCAGGCGTTGATCAGCGCCCGGTTGGCCAGCACGAACTCCCCGTTCCGCCGCTCGGCCTCGAGGTCCACCTGCGGCGCGTCGCCGTCCTCGCGGCGGAACACCTCCCAGAGGAGCGCGGATCGCCCCAGGTGCCCCTGCGTCTCGCCGAGGAGGAGCAGCACGTGCCCCTCGCGGATCGCGTTCGGGATCATCTCGTCGAGGCTCGCGAGCAGCCCCACGGCGCCGATGGTGGGCGTGGGCAGGATCGCCTGGCCGTCGGTCTCGTTGTAGAGCGAGACGTTGCCCGAGACGATCGGCATGTCGAGCGCGCGGCAGGCCTCGCCGATGCCGCGGATCGCGCCGACGAACTGGCCCATGATCTCGGGCTTTTCCGGATTGCCGAAGTTGAGGTTGTCGGTCGTGGCCAGCGGGCGCGCGCCCACGGCGACGAGGTTGCGGAAGGCCTCGGCCACCGCCTGGCGCCCGCCCTGGAGCGGGTTGGCCTTCACATAGCGCGGCGTCACGTCGGAGGTGAAGGCGAGCGCCTTGCCCGTCCCGTGGACCCGCACGACGCCCGCGCCCGCGCCCGGCGCGCGCACGGTGTCGGCCATCACCATGTGGTCGTACTGCTCGTAGATCCAGGCCCGCGAGCAGTAGTTGGGCGAGCCGATCAGGATGCGGAGCGCGTCCACCGGATCGACCTCGGGCACGGGCTCGAGGGCGGGGGGCTCGGGCGTCTCGATCCAGGGCCGGTCGTATTCCGGCGCCTCGGACGAGAGCTTGGACAGCGGCAGGTCCGCCACCGTTTCGTTTCCATGGACAATGATGAAGCGGTCCTCGGGGATCGTCTCGCCCACGATGGCGAAGTCGAGATCCCATTTCTCGAAGACCGCGCGCGCCGCGTCCTCCTTCTCGGGGCGGAGGACCATCAGCATCCGCTCCTGGCTCTCGCTCAGCATCATCTCGTAGGCGGTCATGTGCCGCTCGCGCTGGGGCACGTGGTCGAGGTTGAGCTGGATGCCGAGCCCGCCCTTGTCGCCCATCTCGACGGCCGAACAGGTCAGGCCCGCGGCCCCCATGTCCTGGATCGAGATGACGGCGCCCGTGGCCATAAGCTCGAGACAGGCCTCGAGCAGGCGCTTCTCGGTGAAGGGGTCGCCCACCTGCACGGTCGGGCGCTTCTCCTCGATCGTGTCGTCGAACTCGGCCGAGGCCATCGTCGCGCCGCCGACGCCGTCACGGCCCGTCTTCGCGCCGAGATAGACCACGGGCATCCCCATGCCCGAGGCGGCCGAGTAGAAGATGCCGTCCGTCTCCACGAGGCCGGCGGCGAAGGCGTTCACGAGGCAATTGCCGTTGTAGGCCGGGTGGAAGCGCGTCTCGCCGCCGATGATGGGCACGCCGAAGGCGTTGCCGTAGCTGCCGATCCCCTCCACCACGCCGTGGACGAGGCTGCGGGTCTTGGGGTGTTCCTTCTCGCCGAAGGAGAGCGCGTTCATCGCCGCGATGGGCCGCGCCCCCATGGTGAAGACGTCGCGCAGGATGCCGCCCACGCCCGTCGCCGCGCCCTGCTTCGGCTCGATGTAGGAGGGGTGGTTGTGGCTCTCCATCTTGAAGACCACGGCGAGCCCGTCGCCGATGTCCACGATGCCCGCGTTCTCGCCCGGCCCGCAGATCACCTGCGGCCCCTCGGTCGGCAGGGTGCGGAGCCATTTCTTCGAGGACTTGTAGGAACAATGCTCGTTCCACATGGCCGAGAAGATGCCGAGCTCGGTGAAGGTCGGCTCGCGCCCGATGATCTCGAGGATGCGCGCGTATTCGTCGGGCTTGAGGCCGTGCGCCTCGATCAGGTCCGGCGTGATGGCTGGCTCGGTCATTGTGTCCCCCGGCAGGTGCGGCCCCGTCTTAGGACAAGGCCGCGCGGGGGGGAAGGGGCGCGAGGCCGCGCGCGTCAGTCGCCCCAGGCCTCCGCGATGCGCGCAAGCTGCACCGGCGTCAGGTTCAGCGTGAGGGCGCCGTCGGCCTCGGTCCCCGGCGGCAGCGAGAGGAATAGCGCCTCGACACCCGGTGCGGCGGCCTCCTCGGCCAGTTCGATCACGAGGCGCAGCGATCCGTCGGCATCTTCGTAGACCGTTTCGACCTGCCCGAGCGGCGTCTCGCCGTCGGCGAAGCGCACGGGCTCACCGAGGAAGGGACTGTCCTCCGCTTCCTCGTACCCCTCGGGCGCGACCACCTCGCGGTCGCCCTCGCCGGGAAGGTCGAGGCCGAACACCTGCCGGTCGAGGAAAAGGTCCGCATCGCCCGCGAAGCCCACGTCGAGCGCGGCCGCGGGAAAGGCGATGAACAATGCCAGGGTGGCGATGGGCAGGGTCTTCATGGGTTCGGTCTCCCTTTCGGCGGTCGGGAGCGAAACGCCGGAGCGACCCTGCGCGTTCCCGCGCGCTCAGATCGGACACCGGAAGGTGATGCTCGTCGGCCGGTCGTATCCCGGATGCGCGCTGCGCCCGGTCTCGGCGAAGCCCATGGCGCGGAAGGCCGCGTGATTGCCCGTCAGTTCCACCCGGCTTTGCAGCTCCAGCGCGCGGAGGCCGAGCGACGTGGCGCGCGCAGCCGCCGCCTCCACCAGCCGCCGCGCGAGGCCCTTGCCCCGCATCGCCCCGGCCACGGCGAGCTTGCCGATGTAGTAGACATCTCCTTTCGGCGTCCCGAAGAGGCAGGCGACGGGGCCCGAGGCGTCGCGGATGAGCAGGAGATCCTCGGCACCAACCTTGTCGGTCAGGTCCTCCAGCGTCAGCCGCGTCATGGAGGAGGGCGGGTCGATCACCCCGTCCATGTAGGCGAAGGCCTCGGACAGAAGCCGATGGAGCGAGTCGAAATCGGCGAAATCCGCCGGGTTTGTTTCGACCTTGGAAACCATCAAGCGCCCCGTTCAACCAAAAAAAAGGCCGAGACGAGTCTCGGCCGAAGTCCAACAGGGAGGTAATGAAGCTGCGGTTGCCCGCGCTGCTTCATTGATGCTGAATTAGGCGGCACACGGCGAACGATCAAGGCGAAACCCGCCGCGCTGCCGCATTCCCGATATGCCTGTGGCGCATAGCACACATTGTAAGACAGGTCCGGCGCGCCTCAGGACACCCCTTCGGCGGCCGTTTCCTTCTGCCGGCGGCGGTAGGCGATGACCTCCTCGGTGACGAATTCGCGGAAGGCCTCGACCCGCTTGGACTGCCGCAACTCCTCCGGGTAGGCGAGGAAGACCGGCACCTCGTTCGACTGCACGTCGGGCAGGACGCGCACGAGATCGGGGAAGTCCTGCGTGAGGTAATCGGGCAGGACGCCGATGCCGAGATCGTGGATCACGCCCTGGAGCACGCCGAAATAGTTGTTCACCGTCAGATGGCTGCCGATGTCGTAGCTCATCAGTTCCCGCACCAGGATCGCGCCCGCCGAGACCTGCGCCGAGTTCGCGTTCTGGCTGATCAGCCGGTGCCGCGACAGGTCGTCGAGGCCCGTGGGCGTGCCGTTGGCGGCGAGGTAGCGGGGCGAGGCGTAGAGGCGCATGTTGATCGACATGAGCCGCCGCCGGATCAGGTCGGCCTGGGACGGCTCCTTCATGCGGATCGCCACGTCGGCCTCGCGCATCGGCAGGTCGAGCAGCCGCTCCTCGAGCATGAGGTCGATCTTGAGGTCGGGATACTTCTCGTAGAGCGCGGGCAGGCGCGGCGCGAGCCAGAGCGAGCCGAAGCCGATCGTCGTCGTCACCCGCAATTCGCCGAAGACCTCCTCCTCCGAATCGCGGATGCGCGCGGCGGCGGCCTCGAGGCGTTTCGACATGTGCTTGGTCGCGTCGAACAGAAGCTCGCCCTGTTCCGTCAGGATCAGCCCCCGCCCGTGGCGGTGGAAAAGGGTCGTGTTCAGGTTCTCCTCGAGCGCGCGAATCTGCCGGCTGACCGCAGACTGGCTGAGGTGCAGCGTGTCGCCGGCATGCGTCAGGCTGCCGGCGTCGGCGACCGCATGGAATATGCGCAGCTTGTCCCAGTCCACTCGTCCGACTCCCCTCGGCCCGGCGCCGCACGGCCCCAAAGCGCTTGCAAACGCAATACAGGGACTTCGTGCATTTTCAACCATCGCGAACACGCGTCACGCGAAAACTGTTTTCAGGTCAGCAAATTTGACCTATATTGGAGAAGACAGCGCGAACCATTCGGCAGGGAGGTGCCACATGGGTGTGCAGAAGGTCTCGTTCGCGGACCGTTTCGACCTCGAGAAATCCCCGGTGCTGCTGAACGGCACGCAGGCGCTCGTGCGGCTCATGCTGATGCAGAAGGCGCGCGACCGCGCCGCCGGGCTGAACACGGCGGGCCTCGTCACGGGCTACCGCGGCTCGCCGCTCGGGGCCGTCGACCTGCAGATGGCGCGCGCGAAGAAGCATCTCGAGGCCTCCGACATCCTCTTCCAGCCGGGCCTGAACGAGGATCTCGCGGCCACCGCGCTCTGGGGCAGCCAGCAAGCGGAACTCCGCGGCGAAGGCAGGTTCGACGGGGTCTTCGGCCTCTGGTACGGCAAGGGGCCGGGCGTCGACCGCTCGGGCGACGTGCTGCGCCACGTCAACATGGCCGGCACCTCCAAGCATGGCGGCGTCCTCGTCGCGATGGGCGACGACCACACCGGCGAAAGCTCGACCGTCTGCCACCAGTCCGACTGGGCGCTCGTCGACGTGCACATGCCCGTCCTCAGTCCCGCGGGCGTGCAGGAGATCCTCGACTACGGGCTCTACGGCTACGCGCTCAGCCGCTATGCCGGGGTCTGGGTCGGGCTCAAGACGATGAAGGACACGGTCGAGGCCACCGCCGTCGTGGACGGGCGGCCCGACCGGATGTCCTTCGTCATGCCGGATTTCCCGATCCCCGAGGGCGGGTTCAACATCCGGCTCGGCGACCACTGGATCGCGCAGGAGGAGCGCCTTCTCGGCCACAAGCGCTTCGCGGCGGAGGCCTTCGCGCACGCGAACGGCATCGACCGGCGTATGCACGGGAAGCCCGGCGCCAAGATCGGCTTCGTCGCGGCGGGCAAGAACTGGCTCGACCTCGTCTCGGCGCTCGCGACGCTCGGCATCGACGGGGCGGAGGCCGAGCGCCTCGGCATCACCACCTACAAGGTCGGGCAGACATGGCCGCTCGACATGAAGGGTTTCCACGACTGGGCCGAGGGGCTGGACCTCATCGTCGTCGTGGAGGAGAAGCGCAAGCTGATCGAGGTGCAGGTCAAGGAGGCGATCTTCGACGACCGCCGCGGCCGCCGCGTCTACGGCTACCGCAAGGGCGGGAACGGCGAGGTCCTGTTCCCCACGCACTTCGCGCTCGACCCCGCCGACATCGCCCGCAAGCTCGGACAGATTCTTGTAGAAGAAGGCCGCGATACCGACCGCATCCGCGCGGGCATCGCGCGGGTGGAGGAGGCGATGCGCGCCGACAACGCGCCCGACCTCGCCACGCGGACGCCGTGGTTCTGCTCGGGCTGCCCGCACAACACCTCGACCAGGGTGCCCGAGGATGCGCGGGCGGGCGCGGGCATCGGCTGCCACTTCATGGCCAAGTGGATGGACCGCAACACCGAGGCCTATACCCACATGGGCGGCGAGGGCGCGAACTGGATCGGCGAGGCGCCGTTCTCGACCCGCGCGCACGTGTTCCAGAACCTCGGCGAGGGGACCTACAACCATTCCGGCATCCTCGCGATCCGGGCGGCGCTCGCCGCAGGCACGAACATCACCTACAAGATCCTCTTCAACGACGCGGTCGCCATGACCGGCGGCCAGCACAACGAGGGCGACCTCGACCCGGCCCGCATCGCCCGCGAGCTGCAGGCCATGGGCGTCGCGAACATCGCGCTGATCTACGACCCGAAGGAGGAGATCGACTGGGCGCGTTACCCCTCGGGCCTCGAACGGCACGAGCGCGACGCGCTGATGAGCGTGCAGGAGCGCTACCAGACGCTGCCCGGCGTCTCGGCCATCATCTACGTGCAGACCTGCGCCGCCGAGAAGCGCCGCCGCCGCAAGCGCGGCACCTTTCCCGACCCCGACCGGCGCGTCTTCATCAACACCGATGTCTGCGAGGGCTGCGGCGATTGCGGGGTGCAGTCGAACTGCGTCTCGATCGTGCCGGTTGATACGGAACTCGGCCGCAAGCGCGCCATCGACCAGTCCTCCTGCAACAAGGATTTCTCCTGCCTCAAGGGCTTCTGCCCCAGCTTCGTGACGCTGGAAGGCGCCTCGATCCGCAAGCAGGCGACGGCCGAGGTTGACCTCTCGGGCCTGCCCGATCCGGTCCTGCCGGCGATCGAGGGGACGCACAACATCCTCGTGACCGGCGTGGGCGGCACCGGCGTCGTGACCATCGGCGCGGTCATGGCGCAGGCGGCGCAGATCGACGGCAAGGGCGTCGGCATGATCGAGATGGCGGGTCTCGCGCAGAAGGGCGGCGCGGTCTGGATCCACCTGCGCCTCGGCAACCGGCCCGAGGACATCGGCGCGATCCGCGTGGGCCTCGGCGAGGCGGACGCGGTGATCGGCGGCGACCTCGTGGTGACGGGCGGGGCGAAGACGCTGGGCCTGATGCGGACGGGGCGCACGGGGGCTGCCGTCAACAGCCACGAGATCGTCACGGGCGCCTTCACGAAGGACACCGAGTTCCGCATTCCCGGCAAGGATCTCGAGGTCGCGCTGCAGGCCCGCCTGCGGGAGCGGCTCGCGCTCTTCGATGCGACGGAACTCGCACGCATCCTGCTGGGCGATTCGATCTACTCGAACATGATGGTCTTCGGCGCGGCCTGGCAGATGGGCCTCGTGCCCCTGAGCCACGAGGCGATCGGGATGGCGATCGAGCTGAACGGCGCGGCGGTCGAGCGCAACGCGCAGGCCTTCGAGATGGGCCGCTGGGCGGTGGTGAACCCCGAGGCCGCGCTGCGCCTGACCCGCGCGCAGGTGGTGGAGCTGCCGAAGAGCCTCGAGGAGAAGATCGCCTTTCGCGAGACGCATCTCGTGGCCTACCAGGGGCGGCGGCTGGCCAGGCGCTACCGCAGGATGGTCGACGGCATCGCCGATCCGCGTCTGCGGGAGGCGGTCGCGAAGGGCTACCACAAGGTCCTCGCCTACAAGGACGAGTTCGAGGTCGCGCGCCTCCACCTCGACACCGAGCGCAAGGCGCGGGAGAGCTTCGAGGGCGACTTCCGCATGACATTCCACCTCGCCCCGCCGCTCCTGCCGGGGAAGGACGGGGCGGGCCGGCCGAAAAAGCGGGAATTCGGGCCCTGGATGATGCGCGCCTACCCGGTTCTGGCGCGGATGAAGGCGCTGCGCGGCACGCCGCTCAACCCCTTCGGCCATACCGCCGAACGGCGGATGGAGCGGGCGCTGATCCGGCAGTACGAGGCCGACATGGCGGAGTTCCTGCCCAAGGCGGGGTCGGCCACGATGGACGCGCTCGTGGCGCTGGCCGAACTGCCGCTGTCGATCCGGGGCTTCGGGCCGGTGAAGGAGCGGAACGCGGAGAAGGCCGCGCGCCAGCGCGAGGACCTCGTGGCGCTGCTGCGCGCGGGCGGGGCGCCGCTCGCGCAGGCGGCGGAGTGAGACCGCGTTCCGCGGGGCATCGAGCCCCGCGGAACGCGCGCCTTCGGCGGTGCGTATTTGTGGGAAAGATGAAGGGGCGGGGGACGCGTCCGGGTCCGGGGTGGCGCGCTACTCGTCGGGGCGGATGAGGCCGAGGCCGCGCAGGTAGATGCCGATCCCGGCCTCGAGCAGGTCCTCGGGCGAGAAGGGCGTGTTGGCCCCGGGGCGCCCGCGCGCGAAGAGCTCGACGACGCCGTGGCTCATGGCCCAGACATGGGCGGAGAACATCGAGGGGGGCGGGCGCTTGCCCTCGGGGATGTGCTGCGACAGCGCCTCGGCGGCGCGTTCGAGCACGGCGCGCGACTTGGCGGCGGCGGCGGCGAGTTCGGGCGAGGCATTGGCGGAGGTGCCGCTCTCGAACATCGCCATGTAGTGGCCCGGGTGCTTGCGCGCGAAGGCGAGATAGGCGCGGCCCGTCGCCTCGAAGGCGGCGAGGGCGGAGGGTTTGCCGCCGTCGAAGGCATAGGCCATGAGATCGGCGAAGATCTCGTGGCCCTGGCGGGCGCATTCCGCGATCAGGTCCTCGCGGCCCTCGAAATGGCGGTAGACGGCGGCGGGCGTGACGCCCGCGTTCTTCGCGGCCTCCGACAGCGTGAAGCCGGTCGGCCCCTTCTCCTCGATGAGGCCGAGGGCGGCCTCGACGAGGGCCTGCCGGAGGTTGCCGTGGTGGTAGCCGCGCTTGCTCATCGCGTCAGTGGCCGGGGACCGAATGGTCGACCCAGATCTCGGGCCCGCCGCAGATGAGCGGGTCGGGGCGGCCGACGACCTTGTCCTTCCGTCCGGCGTAGTCGGCGCCGGAGAGGATGGCGCGGATCACGGCGAGGCGGGCGCGGCGCTTGTCGTCGGCGCGGATCACCGTCCAGGGCGCATGCGCGGTGTGGCCGAGCGAGAGCGTCTCGGCGATGGCGTCGGAATAGGCGTCCCATTTCGCGAGGCCGTCCACGTCGATCCGGCTGAGTTTCCACTGCTTGAGCGGGTCGCGCTCGCGGTCGAGGAAGCGGCGGAGCTGCTCGGCCCGGCCGATGTTGAGCCAGATCTTCGTGAGGCTGATCCCGTCGCCGACGACCATCTGCTCGAAGTCGGGCAGCTGGCGGAAGAAGGCCTGCCGCTCCTCTTGGGTGCAGAAGCCGAAGACGTGCTCGACCACGCCGCGATTGTACCACGACCGGTCGAAGAGGCGGATCTCGCCCTTCGCGGGCAGGTGGTGGACGTAGCGCTGGAAATACCACTGGCCCGCCTCGCGCTCGGAGGGTTTCTGCAGCGCCACGACGCCGGCGATGCGGGGGTTCAGGTTCTCGCGCACGCGCTTGATCGCGCCGCCCTTGCCGGCGGCGTCGCGCCCCTCGAAGACGATGGCGATGCGCTGGCCGGTGTCGCGGACCCAGGCGTGGAACTTCACCAGCTCGATCTGGAGGGCCTCGAGCTGCTCCTCGTAGTCGTCCTTGTCCATGCGCCTGTCGTAGGGGTAGCTCGGGTCGAGGACGACCTCGTCCTCCGCCTTGCGGATCGCCTCGCGGACGGGTTCGGGGGCGCTCTCCTCGAAGTAGCGCGTGATGGCGCCGTCGAAGGGCTTGTCGAGGGTCTTGTCGGACATCGGGCTACCGCTCCCGGTCATGTTGCAGGCGTTGACATTAGGCGCCGGGCACGGTGCGCGCAATGAGCGGCCGTCAGGGCAGGAGACCGGCGCGGCGCGCGGCGCGGTCGATGGCGGCGTCGGTGGCGTGCGGGTCGGCATGGTGCGGCATGTGGCCGACGCCCTCGAGGATCGTGAGATTGGCGCCGGGCACCTGCCGCGAGAGGGGGCGGGAATGCACCTCCAGCGGAACCGTCGTGTCGGCGTCGCCGTGGACGATCTCGACGGGGAGGTCGATCTCGCCGTAGCGGGGCACCTGCGCCTCGATCTGCGCGAGCAGGCGCGCGCGGTGGAGCGCGTTCGCCCGCATCGACACGCGCCGCAGCGTCAGGCCCGCGCCGATGTGGCGGTGATAGCCCGGCGGTGTCGTCTGGGGCAGGAAGACCGCGTCGATCTGTTCGTCGACCACCCGGTCCGGCACCCAGGCGGTGATGAGGGGCACCACGAAAGCCTGGCCGAGCGGGTGGGAGAGGACCGTGTAATAGGCGCCGAGCCCCGTCTCCCACGGGTTCGAGGCCGCCGCCGACAGCACCAGCGCCGAGAGCGCGTCGGGCCGGTGGACCGCCCAGGCCAGCGCCACCGCGCCGCCGTAGGAATGGCCGAAGACGATGGGCCGCGTCGCGCCGAGCTCGGCCGCCGCGCGCGCGAGGAACTCGGCCTGCTGCGCGATCGTGGCGCCATCCGGGTCGATCCGGTCGGTATAGCCGAGGCCTGGGCGGTCGAAGGCGATGACGCGGTAGCGCGTCGCGAGGCGGTCTATCATCGCGTGGCTGAAGTCGCGCGTGTTGCCGCTCGCGCCGTGGATCAGGACGAGGTCGGGGCCCTGGCCCCGCATCACGTAATGCAGGCGGTGGCCGTCGATGGTGAGGAATGCGCCCTCGGGCGGCCATGTCGCCACGGCGAGCCGCTCGTGGCGCCCGGCCTTCCAGAGCGTGATCCCGGCGAGGAGAAGCGCCGCGAGGAGGAGGACGAGGAGGAGCTTCACGGCTCGGCCCGGAGGTCCGTGCTGCGCTGACCGATCTCCGCCATGTCGAAGGGCGTCGTCAGATAGACCTCGGACACCCAGTTCCCGTAGAGGAGATGGGCATGGCTGCGCCAGCGGTTCTGCGGCTTGCGCGCGGGATCGTCGCCGGGGAAGTAGTTGACGGGCATGCGGATCTCGGCGCCCTCGACCTGCGCCGAGGTGAGGTCGCGGCGGTATTCCTCGTCGAGCGTGCCGCTGTCGTATTCGAGGTGGTTGAAGATGTAGAGCGCGCGGTGCGCGGGGTCCTCGACCAGCGCCGGCCCGACCTCGTCCGAGTGCAGCAGGATCGGCAGGCCCGCGGCCTCGATCTCGTCGCGGCGCATCTCGGTCCAGCGGCTGACGGGCATGACCATGTCGTCGGAAAAACCCCTGAGATAAGGACGTTCCGGGGCGAGGTTCATGTGACGGTAACAGCCGAAGAGCTTCTCCGTCAGGAGGTGCTTCTTCACGCCGTGGAAGTGGTGGATCATCGCCATCCCGCCCCAGCAGACGCCGAAGGTGGAATGCACGTTGGTCTGCGTCCAGTCGAAGACGCGGGTGAGCTCGTCCCAGTAGGTCACCTCCTCGAACTCGAGGTGCTCGATGGGCGCGCCGGTGATGATGAGGCCGTCGAACTTCTCGCCGCTCGCCTCCACGTCGCGGAAGGGGCGGTAGAATTCCTCCATGTGGTCCGAGGCGGTGTTGCGGCTCTCGTGGTCGCTCATGCGGATCAGCGACAGCTCGACCTGGAGCGGCGTCGCACCGATCAGGCGGGCGAACTGCGTCTCGGTCTGGATCTTCTTCGGCATGAGGTTGAGCAGGCCGATGCGCAAGGGTCTTATGTCCTGCCGGTCGGCCGCGCTCCGCCCCATGACCATGACGCCCTCGTTCCGGAGGATCGAGAAGGCGGGCAGGGTGGAGGGCAGGCGGATCGGCATTGACGGAACACTCCGGGCGCGTCGGAAGGGGGTTAACTAGGCGGCGCGGGGCCGCCTGCCAAGGGCGGCGGCGACCATGGCGGCCGCGTCCTGCGCGTCGCGCACGGCCTCGACCTCGGCCGCGGTGACGCTGACGCCCCAGTTCCGCGCCATCGCGGCATAGAGCGGCGCGCGGTGCGCCAGCGCCCGGGAATAGGCGAAGCGCACGAAGTCGTCGGGATCGACCGCCTCGGGCGCGAGGCCGCGTTCGGCGAGATACCCCTCCCAGAGCGGCAGGAGGAAGTCGGGGCGGTAGTACATGGGTTTCGGCGCGCGCTCGAAGCGGCGGACGAGCTCGGCCGCGTGTTCCTCCGTGCCCTCGATCCAGACGAGGAGCGTGTGGGCCGCGAGCGTGCGCAGCACCTCGTCCTCGGGGTTCGCGGGGTCCACCACCTCGCAGATCGAGCCGCCGGTATCGACGATCACGTGCGGATAGCCGTAGAGGTCCCGCGCCCGCGCGATGAAGGACGGCGTGTCGAGGAGCGCGTTGATCTCCGCCCGCCGGTGCAGGTTCTGCCGGCGCATGTATTCCTCGAAGGGCAGCCCGCCCTTGCCCGGATCGCCCGGCTTGCCGAGGAAGGTCGAGAGCGGCGCGAGGTTCCCGAAGGTGATGTTCGAGCCGATGTAGATCGAATCCGACCGCAGGAGGTCCGCGAGGAAGGGCACCTGCATCGCCTGCCGCTTGAGGTTGTCGGTGATGTGCTCGCCCATGTAGGCGGTGCCGATGCGGTAGTCGATCGAGTAGTGGAACCAGTCGCCCTGGTCGCGCATGAGGCTCGCCAGCCGCGTCTTGCCGAGGCCGGACATCCCGAAGACCGACAGCCGCTTCTCGGGCGCGGAGAGCCAGGCGTCGGGCGTGTCGTAGAGGAGGGGCATGGCCGGGGTCCGCGCTGTTGGGCCCACGCGTCATAGCGCAGTGGCGGGCGGGGAAAAAGACCGTCTCAGTCCGGGGCGGGCCGCGCCTTGCGCAGGAACCCCGCCAGCGCCTCGAGCGCGGCCCGGATCGGCGGATCGTGGCGCGCGTCCTGGTGGCAGACGAGCCATTCCTCGGTGCGCAGGTGCGCGATCGGGTCGGAGAGGCGGACGAGGC